>CAUHGY010000007.1 GCA_959605945.1 uncultured Clostridia bacterium
TGCATCACAAATGGTTGGTTTCTTATACGCACACATCGGTACATTGAACAATCCCTTGCGATTAACGCGATACAAACCGTTAAAGCAGGTTTTATTCAGGAAGATAAAATACGCCGCTTTTTCCACCGATGTACTATTGCTCAGTTCCATAGCATTGAACTTATCGCGGATATTATAGTAATAATATTTTCTGCCATTATCATCAAGCGGCAAAAACGCCATCTGCATCTCATCAAGTCGTGCAATCAAAGTTACGATATTTTGTTTGATAGCGGTATAAGCGTTAATCAACTCGGAGTTGATGTCACTTATATAAAGCTCTTCAAAATTATATCTTGAAAGTGCGCTGAAAAATAATGCACCGCCTCCGACCATAGGCTCTGCATATTTTGTAAAAATCTTTTCGCCATTTACAAGAAACATTTTTTCTAATTCATCAACAAGTTGCCCCTTCCCACCGACCCACTTGACGAAAGGACGGAGTTCGATTTTATGTGTCTTTTCATAACGCACCGTACGTTTGTCAATAGGCTTTTCAGCGTCTGCGGGTATAATCCACATATTGCCGACCATCATTGCTCCGGATATGCGATTTTCCGAACAGAGAATGGCAACGCGCCTTTGAGAGATATTCCATTTCACCGCAGCCTCTTTCGCAGAAATGTAACTTAACATATCTTTCACCTCTTAAATCTACATTTATATTATATTCTAAAACGCGAATAATAGCAAGCGATTTCTTATCAATAGCCACAAGAAACTAATGTATATTTATTATTACTTGGCACTATGGCGGGTGCTTGAATAAAACAATCACTTAAAAACCGAAACTTAAAGCCGCGCAGGAGTATATATATTGGAAAATAAGGGCGAAACACGCAACCCACCTGTTAGCAGGTGGGTTTTGGTTTGCCTTTGGCAACGACAGCCTAACACGCTCCTTTCTCCCGTCAAGCGGCTTTCACGGCAAAAAACCGTCCGCCAATATGCAATTGACTAAATACCGATACAAACTACTAAAAGCCGATACGGACGATGTGTCGGCGTTATTTGCAAAGATAGAAAATGGAAAAGTATAAAAAAAGAACCTAAACCGAGCGTTCGATTTAGGTTCTTACTGGCGGAGGGCGAGGGATTCGAACCCCCGTAGGCTTGCACCCAAACGGTTTTCAAGACCGCCTCGTTATGACCGCTTCGATAGCCCTCCGAATATTTTTTATTGTCAATTCATAATATAAAAAAGCGCCGTCGGTTAAAAAGTTATAACCGCTTCTTTTTCACGTGCAGTTAAGTATAACATTCTGCGCTTGAAATTGTCAAGCAAGTAAAACTACATGCTGCATTTTTCCATGAGTTATGTTTTTGCAATGTTTAATCAATCACGCAGCTTTGTTAATTATTTATGTCTGTTATTTAAACTGTCGCGTATTGCCGCTTTACGTTAAGTCCCGAAACAATAATCAACCATACTGAGTTTAATAAACCTGAATGATGCAAAATGCGGATTTAATATAAAAACAAAAAATCCGCTATTCGAGTTCCGAAAACTTTTTTACTTCCACATTCGAACACGAAAACAGCTGCATTGCAAAATCGTCCGGGTAACCGTTTTTATAGATAACTCTTTTAATACCGGAGTTTATTATCATACGCGTACAAATTACACACGGCTGATGAGTAACGTACATAGTTGCTCCTTCAAGGCTTACCCCGAGTTTTGCCGCCTGAACAATAGCGTTCTGCTCGGCATGCACGGCATAACATACTTCCTGCATTGTCCCGCTGGCGATATTTTTAACGCGCCTTAAACATTCGCCGCGTTCTGCACAACTGTCAATCCCTGCCGGTGCGCCATTGTACCCCGTTGTCAAAATCCTTTTATCCCGCACGGCAACGGCTCCGACATGTCTGTTTTCCTGAAAACAACTCGACCATCCCGCAACCGTCTCGGCTAATTCCATAAACCTTTTATCCCATTTATCCATTTTTCACCCTTATTTTTTATCCTTATTATTTATCATTTTATCGAGCTCTGCCATAAAAGACGAAATATCGGTAAACGAACGATAAACCGAAGCAAACCTGACGTATGCGACTTCGTCGATTTCTTTAAGCCCTTCCATAACCATTTCTCCGAGTTCTTTACTGGTAATTTCCTGAGCAAGCGAATTATAGACGCGCTTTTTGATATCCTCAACAAGTTTATCTATTTTACTTGCGGGAACGGGGCGTTTTTCACATGCCTTTATTATTCCGTTTTTCAGTTTGCCCGGATCAAAAGCCTGTCTGGCACCGCTGGTTTTTATAACGAGCACAGGCGTATTTTCAACCGTTTCGTACGTAGTGAAACGTTTGCCGCAGTTAAGACATTCGCGCCTTCTGCGTATAATTGCTCCGTCTTCTGCCGAGCGGGAATCCACGACTTTGCTCTCAGTGCACCCGCAGTACATACATTTCATTTGCGGTTCTCACCTCCGTTTTTTAATTTTACCATATTTTTTCATTTTTTTACAACTAATTTAATAAAAATATTATTCAAGCCCATAATAAATATTAACAAAGGTAAAAATCATGCCCGTTTTAGTCTATGTATTGGTAATTGTATATCTTCTTGCAATAAATCTCTACGGTATTCTGATGTTGCATTTTCAAAAAAAAGCCCGCGAAGAAGGCGATGAAGAAAATATCGGCGTAAGCGATTCAAAGCTGCTGCTGGCGGGTCTTCTCGGCGGAGCAACGGGCATATTTATTTTTATGTTTATTTTCAAATACCGTTTGAAAAGTATATTTATGATGACTCTTATGCCGGTTTTTATTGCCCTTAACATCTATTTGATAGTAGCAGCCTTAAACAGCGGTTTCGGTTTCTTCATTACTTAAAGGTTATAAACCGTTTACGGCATCGGGCAATCTTGAGATAAGGTCTGAAGCCACTACGGTAATATCGTTTTGTTCTTTTGCGCAGATCTCTCCCGCTTTGCCAAAAACGTAACAAGCAGATGCAACGCACTCGGCCGACAACTCGTTAGAAGCGCAAAGCCCTGCAACAAAACCGCTGAGCACATCGCCGCTGCCGGCTTTGGCCATACAGCCGCTGCCTGTAGTGTTAAGTATTACTATATCACCGTCGGTAATAACGCTGACTGCGCTTTTAACCGCCAACACAACATTAAATTCACTTGCAAATTTTTTTGAATATGATATTATGTCAGGCATAATATCATCTCTATTCGCCTTTATTATTCTTGCGAATTCGCCTATATGAGGAAGGAGAGCGACTTTGCACTTTTTCTCTTTAAGAACTTCTGTGCCGAATTCCGCCAAAGCGTTTATTCCGTCCGCATCTATGATCAGATTACCGCTGTAATTTTTTAATAAAAAGCAAATAATCTTATAAATGCTTCCTCCTCTGCCCATCCCCATGCCTACAGCAATGCTGTCATACGGCAAAAGTTTTTTAAGAGCATTTTCATCGAAAATCATCTGCCCGTTTTCGTCCGGAATTGTATGCATCAAACATTCGGGGACTTTTGCCGCATATACATTATACAGACTTTCGGGGACCGCGAGACACGAATATCCCGCCCCCGCTTTCAAAACATTCAGAGCGTTAAAAGACAGCAATGCACTGCCGCATAAATATTTACTGCCGCCAATGACAGCGGCCTTACCGAACATTCCTTTGTGAACGTTCCTTTTTCTCGGCCCGAAAAAAGTTTTTACATCGCTGTCTGTAAGACGGTAATAAAAGTCGCTTCCCCAGATACTTATACCTATATCTTTTGCAACAACTTCTCCGCATAAATCAGGACCGTCATTCAGAAAATGCCCTGATTTATATTCCTGCACCGCAACGGTGAGATCTGCTTTCACCGCAATGCCCATCGGCATGCCGGTATCTCCGTTCAATCCGCTTGGCACATCGCATGAAACCACGTATGCACCGCTTGCATTTATTTTTTCAATCGCCGTCCTGAACTTTCCTTCGACCGGTCTGTCGAGGCCTGTTCCGAAAATACAGTCTACTATTATGTCAAACTTCATATCCAGCATTTTAAAAATGCCGTTGCTTACGTTAAGAGAGTTTACGGTAAATCCGTGTTCTCTCGAAAGAAGCGCGGCGATAACTTCGCCGTCTTTGCCGTTATTGCCCTTTCCCACGCAGACAAGCACTCTGCCGCCTTTAAATCTTTTTTTAATTTCGCCCGCCACGGCAGCCCCCGCCCTTTCAACGAGAATATCCGACGCTATGCCGAGCGTTTCTATTGTATATTTATCAGCGAGCCGCATCTGCTGCACCGAAAGAATTCTTTCCATTAATCCATCTCCTTTTTAAAGCGTGCAACGGCATATTCCGCTTCTTCATACGAAAACCCTCTGCCGATGAGATATCTGTATGTTTTCATCAGATTTTCTTTGTTAATTTCTTTATTTTTCAGCTTTTTATCGGCAACAGCCGCTGCATTTTCTCCGAACGCCAAATTACATTCCGCAAGAGCTTCATCGATAGTTTCTTTTTTTATACCCTTCATCATGAGCTTATATTCCGAAAGCCTTTTTCCTTGCGAAGAAGCACTCTCGAAATATCTCTTTGCATATTCGGCGTCATCTATATAATTGTATTCTTTCAGTTTGTCTACCGCATAATAAACGGATAAATCCGAAAAACCCTTACCTCTCAAATATGTTATTACCTGCTTTTTCGTTTTCAGCGAAGAAGAGACATATCGCAGCGCCTTCTCAAAAGCAATTGTTTTTTCGCTTTCCGAAGCTAATTCAAAGAGCTGCGATTCTGTTATTTCGTCGCCTTTTTTCAGGCGGTTTTTTAAAACAGTTTCCACTGTAAGCGCAACGGAAAATTCTCCGTCTATAAAAATATTGCATTTATTTTTATTGTTTGACTGAATGTTGATTGCCGTAATTTTACCCATCTTTCACCTGAAACGGATAATATCCGTTTGATTTTACGTCGGCTTTGACGTTCCCCCCGAACATATCCGAAAGGTTTGAAAAAAATTTCTCACTGAACTGTATTTTTACCGCAAAATCCACTTCTACGGACAGCGAAAATCGTGTTTCGCAAATCACTGCGTTTTCATTTGCGAGTTTCAAAAGCCGCCGGTACTTATCATATTCAATACAGACGGAAACAAAGGAGGCATAACTCATTGTTATTATTTCCGCCTTATCGAGACAATCCGACACGCTGCTGCCGTAAGCTCTGGTTAATCCGCCCGCACCGAGCTTTACTCCGCCGAAATATCGGGTCACAACAGCCGCAGTCTTGAAAATTTTTCTGTTTTTTAAAACTTCAAGCATAGGAAGCCCTGCCGTCCCCTGCGGCTCCCCGTCGTCGGAAAATTTCTGCACCAATCCCTTTTCATCGGCTATATAAGCATAACAATTATGAGTTGCAAGCGAATTCTTTTTCCTGATTTCCGCAATAAAATTCTTCGCTTCACCCTCATTTTCCACGCCTTTTATATAGCAGATAAATTTTGAACGCTCAATTACTATTAAGTTCTCGGTCTGTCCTCTGACAGTGCGATATTCTTCTTTCATGATATATATTTTAAAAACCGTCAAAAACAAGTTCCGACGGTAATTAAAAATCAGTTTTTAAGTTCGTTAATCTGTTTTATAAGTTTTTCTCTCATGCCGAGATATTTATCGAGCTTAGTGCGCTCGGCATCAACCAATGCTTTCGGAGCTTTTTCCAAAAATCCGTTATTAGAAAGCTTGCCGCTTGCCCGTTTGATTTCACCTTCTATGTTTTCAAGCTCTTTGCCGAGACGGGCTATCTCTTTTTCTATATCGACAAGTTCTCCCAGCGGAACGAATAATTCGGCTCCGTCGATCACCTGCGAAACGGTTTTTTCCGTAATTTCCGAAAAATTTTCTATAAATTCTATTTTCTCCACTCCCGCAAGCTTATAAATGAACAGACTGCCGTTTTTAATCGGCGTTTTATTGTCCGTCTTTATAAAGAGAGTGACTTTTTTTGACGGAACTGCGCCTGACTGCGCTTTGATGTTTCTGACGCTTTTGATTATTTCCTTTATGGGTTCAATTCCCTTTATGCTCTTTGCATAATTCAACTTTGAATTATATCTCGGAAAATCTGCAAGCATAAGAGAACCCTTTACATTAGGCATATTTTTATAAATTTTCTCGGTAACGAAAGGAACAAACGGGTGCAAAAGCTTAAGTATTTCGCCGAGAACGTAAACAAGGACGCTGACGGTATCGCCGCGTTTATTGTCGTCTTCGCCGTAAAGCACAGGTTTTGTAAATTCAATATACCAATCGCAGAAATCACTCCAAACGAAATCATATAGGTTGGCAAGCGCCATGCCGATTTCGAATTTTTCCATATTGACCGTAACTTCTCGTATTGTTTTATTGAGACGCGAAATAATCCATTTATCGGCGACACCGAGTTTGCAATCTGCTATATCGGATATCTCCTTGCCCTCGGCGTTGATAAGAACAAATCTGGCCGCATTCCAAATCTTATTCATGAAGTTGCGCGCGCCTTCTATCTTTTCATCGGAAAAACGCATGTCGCTTCCTGCCGCGACGCCGTTTATCAAAGAAAACCGCAGGGTGTCTGCACCATACTTTGATATAATTTCGGTGGGGTCTATTCCGTTTCCGAGCGATTTACTCATTTTTCTTCCCTGAGAATCCCTGACGAGTCCATGGATGAGAACATCTTTGAAAGGTATTCGCTTCATATGTTCCAACCCTGAAAAAATCATGCGGGCAACCCAAAAGAAAATTATGTCATATCCGGTGATAAGCACGTCAGTAGGATAAAAATATTTCAAATCTTCCGTCATATCCGGATAACCGAGAGTAGAAAACGGCCAAAGCGCTGAAGAAAACCATGTATCGAGAACGTCTTCGTCCTGTTTTATGTTTGTGCTTCCGCATTTAGAGCAAACACGGACATCTGTTTTCGAAATCATCATTTCGCCGCAATCCTGGCAGTAATACGCGGGAATTCTGTGCCCCCACCAAAGTTGACGGGATATACACCAGTCGCGGATGTTTTCCATCCAGTTATAATATATTTTGGTAAATCTTTCCGGCGTGAATTTCACGCTCTTCTTGCGGACCGCTTCTATCGCAGGCTTTGCAAGCGGCTCCATTTTTACAAACCACTGTTTTGAAACTATCGGTTCCACAATGTGATGACATCTGTAACAGTGCCCGACGTTGTGATGAAGAGGTTCAATCTTTTCCAAAAGCCCCAAACTTTTAAGTTCTTCGACGATTTTTTTACGACAATCATCGGCAGTCATTCCACAGTATTTGCCTGCGTTTTCATTCATTCTGCCGCTGTCATCGATAACTCTGACCGTCTCAAGGCCGTGTCGCAACCCCACTTCAAAGTCGTTCGGATCGTGAGCCGGCGTTATTTTGACGGCGCCCGTACCGAATTCAAGTTCTACGTATTCGTCGGCAATCACTGGTATTTCCTTTCCGACAACCGGAAGCACCAATATTTTACCGACAAGATCCGCATATCTCGGATCTTTTGGATTCACCGCCACCGCGGTATCCCCGAGCATGGTCTCCGGGCGTGAAGTAGCAACGGTCAAAAACCTGTCGCTTCAGTTTACGGGTTATTTTATATACCAGAGATGGCTGTCTTCTTCGGCATATTCGACTTCCGCATCGGAAAGCGCGGTTTTACAGTCCGGACACCAGTTTATAATTCTGTCTCCCCTGTAAATAAGCCCTTTTTCGTAAAGATTTACGAAAACTTCTTTCACCGCTCTCGAACATTTTTCATCCATTGTAAAAGCAAGCCTTGACCAGTCGCAGGACGAGCCGAGCGTTTTAAGCTGTTCTATTATTCTGCCGCCATATTTTTCCTTCCATTTCCATGCACGTTCCAAAAAGCCTTCTCGGCCGACATCTTTTTTTGTAAGGCCTTCAGCCGCCATCTGCTCTACGATTTTTACTTCGGTGGCAATTGACGCATGGTCCGTTCCCGGAAGCCACAAGGCGCTGTACCCCTGCATTCTCTTGAAACGAATGAGCGTATCCTGTAAAGTCTCGTCAAGCGCATGTCCCATATGAAGTTGCCCCGTAATATTCGGCGGCGGAATAACGATAGTGAAAGGCAGTTTATTTCTGTCAACTTTGGCTTTAAAATATCCGTTACTCTCCCACTCTTCGTAAATTTCCTTCTCAAACTCGGCGGGGGTATAGGTTTTTGCCATATCCATAGTAATAATCTCCTTGCGTCGTACGGAATTTATTATACTTTATTACGCGTTTATTGTCAAACGTTATTTACTTTTCATATTATAATTTATATAACAACAAAGCACGGAGACTGTGTATGAAAAAATTTTTAGCAACAATAATGACATTTATTCTTCTCGTTATCCCCTTTTCCGCATGCGGAAACGACGATAACCTGAAAACAATTGAACTAAACGAAGTAACCCATTCGGTTTTTTATGCGCCGCTATATCTGGCAATCGAGAACGGTTACTTCGAAGAACAAGGGCTTAAAGTAAACCTTACGAACGGAGGCGGTGCAGATAAATCTATGACTGCCGTACTTTCGGGGACGGCGCACATCGGCCTGATGGGACCGGAAACGGTAATTTACGTTTACAACCAGCAAAAAGCCGATTACCCGAAAGTTTTCGGACAGCTGACGCAGAAAGACGGTTCATTTTTAGTTTCGAGAGAAAGCGAGCCCGATTTCGAATGGTCGGATCTGGAAGGCAAAGAAGTTCTTGCCGGAAGAAAAGGCGGCGTTCCGGCGATGACCTTCGAATATATTCTGTACGAACTCGGTCTGAAAGAAGGCACCGACGTTACTCTTAACTACGATGTACAGTTCAACCTGATGACAAGTGCATTTTTAGAAGGAACAGCCGATTACTGCACCGTTTTCGAACCTACTGCGTCGGAGTATCAAGCCGCAGGTAAATGGCACATAGTCGCAAGCGTAGGAGAACAGGGCGGCGAAATTCCGTATACTTCCTTCATTGCACTCGGAAGCTATATAGAAAATAATCAGGATACCTTAAAGTCTTTTCTCGAAGCTATCAAAAAAGCATATGATTACATCGAAACCCATACCACAAAGGAAGTTGCCGAATGTATAGTCAAGCAATTCCCGTCCACGACGATTGAGTCTATAAGCGTTTCGCTTGACAGCTATAAAAAGATAGATGCGTGGACAGATAACCTGCAAGGTACGTCGGAAAGTTTTTCAAGGCTTCAGGACATTATGGAACGGGCCGGCGAACTTACCGCAAGAGTTCCTTTCGATAAAATAGTGGATAACAGCCTCGCCAAAAGCGTATTCGGCTGATACAATTTTAACTTACGGCGGATAAAACGATGAAAAAACTTTTGGAATTAAAAAACGTTTCATTGACCTACCAAACGCTTACGGACGAAATTACCGCTATAGAAAATTTGAGTTTTGACTGCAATGAAGGAGAATTCATATCTATCATAGGACCGTCAGGCTGCGGCAAAACCACCATTCTTTCCATGATAGCAGGGCTTTTGTGTCCGAGTTCCGGAAGCATAACCTTCGAAGGCGAAAAAATCAGCGGTCATAAAAACGAATATCTCGGATACATGCTGCAAAAAGACCACCTTTTCCCGTGGAGAACAATCGAAAAAAACGTATTCTTACCTTTGGAAATCAAAGGCAAGAATACTTCCGAAAACAAAAAATACGCACTGGAACTGCTTGAAAAATACGGGTTGAAAGATTTCACAAAAAATTACCCCGATCAGCTTTCCGGCGGCATGCGTCAACGGGCGGCTCTGATCAGAACACTTGTTTCAAAACCAAAATTACTATTGCTTGACGAACCGTTTTCCGCTCTCGATTATCAGACACGGCTTTCGGTCTGCGATGATGTTTACAAAATTATCAAAGCCGAAAATAAAACAACAATATTGGTCACACACGACATATCCGAAGCCATATCTATGTCTGACACAATTATAGTACTAACCGCAAGGCCTGCAAAGGTGAAATCCATTCATAAGCCTATGATAAAAGGAGACTCTCCTTTACGCAAAAGAGAAAGCCCCGGCTTCGGATTGTGGTTTGAAAAAATTTGGAGGGAACTGAACTGATGAAGAACAAAAATAACTTTTCCCCCCGCCATTTGCTGTACATCAGAAAAGTAAAAACCGAAACCGCAGTCGTTTGGATTTTAAGAATTTCCATACTCGTACTCGGACTTGGCCTTTGGGAAGTTCTTGCCCGGCTTAACCTGATAGACACGTTCATTACCAGCTGCCCTTCACGTATATTTGCTACAATAGGAACACTGATCATAGAGAACAATCTTTTTTATCACATGGGTATCACTCTTTATGAGACGGTTCTCGGTTTCCTGATAGCCGTAGGTTTAGGCTATGCGATAGCACTTCTGCTGTGGTGGTCAGAACGCTGCCGCAGAGTGCTTGAACCGTATATAGTCGTTCTGAACAGCTTGCCCAAAATTGCTCTCGGTCCCGTGATAATAGTGTGGTGCGGAAGCGGCAGCAAAGCAATAATATTCATGGCTGTGCTTATCGGAATAATTGTTGCCATAATAACCATGCTGAACGGATTTCTCGCCACCGACAAAGACAAAATCCTGCTTATGCAATCGATGGGCGCCAATAAGTTCCAGATTCTGACTAAGTTAGTTATTCCGGGGAGTCTGCCTACTTTCATAAGCATGCTCAAAATAAGTGTCGGCATGGCTTGGATAGGCTCCATTATGGGCGAATATCTCGTTTCGCGTGCGGGACTTGGTTATCTTATAGTGTACGGCGGGCAGGTTTTCAAACTGGATCTTGTAATGGCGGCTACCGTCGTCCTTTGTATTCTTGCTACACTTATGTACGCATTGGTGGCACTACTTGAAAAAGCGGTGATAAAATATAAAAAATAAATCAATACCGCAGATTAATAGATGCGAATAAATCAGTCTGCATAAACACTTAAGTCCCGGGCTTTAACCGCCCGGGACTTTTTTGCATCATACATAAAATTTAGTTATAATAACAACCTTTTATTCAAAAAAATTAATTAATAATAAATTCGGCGCCGTATAAAAATTTCAGCTGAAAGAAGGCGTCATTTCCTCTTCCGGTTCTGGATGTTTAGATTGCGGTTTGGAAGCATATTCCTGAGCAATATTTAAAAGATGGTCGCCAATTCTCTCGTAATCGGATAAAAATTCCGAATAAATTATAGTACATTCCATATCTTCGCCCTCGTCGCGCACCCTTTTCATGGCAAGATTTCTGGCAGTACGAACTGACTTATCGTTTTCTTCTTCATATTCGTAAGTAGCGGCAAGCATCCCTTCGACATCGTCGGCAGCCGGATCGCTCAGCCTGTCAATTGCTTTAAGACACGAATCCCGCATCTCCGATATTTCCCGCAGCGTTGTCTGAGAGAACGGCGTACCGCGCTCACTTAAAATAGAAGCATAGTCGGCAAAATTTATTGCGTGATCGCCTATTCTTTCAATGTTGCCTATGACGCGGAACATTCTGTTTAATTGTAAAGAAGTTGCGTCCGAAAGTTCAACCGTCAGCATTTTGGATATTTTCTGAGATATATTATAATTGTATTTATCTATCAGGTCTTCGTCTCTTTCCATAGACAAACGAAGATCGTCTTTCAGTGTAGTGAGCGTTTCAAAACCTGCCTGCACATTATTTCTCGCAAGCGCGAACATCTCTCTTATATCGCCCTGAATACTCTCTATGGCAACTGCCGAAGAACCGAGAACATGCTTGGATTCTACTATCTCTTCAAACCATTTATCTGCAACGGATTTCTTCTTCCCCGCTTTTTGTTCGGGCAGAACAAGCACTGCAAATTTTGCCAGAAGCCCGCCGAACGGCAACAGCAATATAGTGGTTACTATATTGAAAATCGTATGCGCGGCAGCTATTTGAGCAGCCGGGACCGTCGGGAACCAATTTGCTATCCATTGAGTATACGGCGTCAGAAGGGCAATCAGCGTAAATACGATTGTACCTATAATGTTAAAGGTCAAATGCACTATAGTCGTACGCTTTGCGTTGCGCGAAGCTCCTATCGCGGCGAGGACGGCAGTCACGCAAGTGCCTATATTCATTCCGAAAAGCACATATACCGCGTTGCCAAGCGCAATATTGCCCTCATTAGCCAGCATCTGCAATATTCCGACCGATGCCGAAGAGGACTGTATTATAGCGGTAAATACGGTTCCCGCAAGTATTCCGAGAATGGGGTTGGAAAAATTAGTCATAATATCTTTGAATGTCTGACTGTCACGGAGCGGCGCCATAGCGTCCCCCATCATGTTCATGCCGATAAACAGCACTCCAAGTCCCGCAATAATGCTGCCGATATTTTTGAGTGTTTTATTTTTGAAAAATATTATCAATATAATTCCCACAAAAGCGATTAGCGGCGCAATCAGACCGATATCAAGAGCTATAAGCAACCCTGTAACGGTTGTGCCGATGTTCGCACCCATAATGACCCATATAGCTTGTTTCAGATTCATCAGCTTTGAATTGACGAACCCCACCACCATTACGGTAGTTGCCGAAGAAGACTGTATTACCGCCGTGATCGCGGTACCCACGGCAACGCCGAGCAAAGGATTTGTCGTAAGCCTGTCGATAAGTTTTTTCATGCGGTTCCCGGCGACGGCTTCAAGATTGGAGCTCATCATATTCATTCCATACAAAAAAAGAGCCAGACCGCCGAGAAGGGCCAAAATCATCTCAAAAGTTTCCATAATCAGTCCTTTGTGCGAAATTGCGGCATATACGCCGCTGAATTTTACTTGTATATTTTATCATAAACCTATAGTTTATGTAAAGAAAAATACAGCGAATGTAAAACACACTACAAATTTATGACAATTCGCGCCCGAATTTAATATTGAAATGAGTTGTTGCAATTAAATTTAATTGACAAAAAATCCGCAGGATAATAAAATATTCTGGCACTTTAAAATACAATGGTCCGAGAATAATCCAACATTTTGCGGTAAAATATGTTAATTAATAAACATATTATATATAAAGATTATCATCTTAAAATAAATAACAACCAAATTTACGGCATTTATACCTAATCCGGAGAAATTCATGGATGAAAAAGCACAAAAATATTACGATAAAATGACTAAAACACCGGTGGCGAAACTTATTGCAATGCTTTCGGTTCCCACCACTGTTTCGGTTTTAATAACAAGTATCTATAATCTGGTTGATACTTACTTCGTCGGCACTCTCGGAGAAAGCGCTCAGGGTGCCATAGGTATAGTCTTCACGCTGCAAGGCTTCATCCAGGCATTCGCTTTTATGCTCGGACACGGGTCAGGAACTTTTGTGGCAAAAGAACTTGCCGATAAAAACAGCAAACAAGCCACCGTCTATGTATCGACGGCTTTCTTTTTCGGTGCGGCAATCGGCCTTTTGATTACGGCTTTCGGATTGATTTTTCTTTCTCCTCTGATGCGTTTTCTCGGCAGCACGCCCACTATTCTCCCTTACGCCGAAGATTACGCATTCTGGATAATAATCGCAAGCCCTTTTCTGATATGTTCGCTTATTCTCAACAACAATCTTCGATATGAAGGCAAGGCAATGTTTGCCATGATAGGTCTTGCTCTCGGAGCGGTTCTAAACATATTTCTGGATTATATTTTCATCAATTTTGCGGGACTGGGAGTTTCCGGCGCAGGTCTTGCTACGGCAATTTCGCAGATAATAAGTTTTGCAGTGTTGCTGACAGCTTATTTAAAATGCGCTCAGAGCACAATATCCGCCAAATCCGTTTCGAAAAAATTTAACGACTATATTTCTATAATAAAAACCGGGCTGCCCTCTCTTATAAGACAGGGGTTGGTCGCGGTTTCAGGTGGAGTTTTAAACAATACGGTCAAAGTTTACGGCGACAGCGCCATTGCCGCAATGACCGTGACAAATAAATATTCATCGCTGATTACTTGCATTTGCTTGGGCATCGGTCAGGGGTTCCAGCCCGTGGCATCTTTCAATTATCAGACAAAAGACTATAAAAGAGTTAAAGACGGGCTGTTCTTCACTATAATTTCCGGTGTGATTCTGGTAGGTCTTTTCTCGTTATCCGGCATAATTTTTTCAAGGCAGATCGTTGCATTATTTCAGGAGAGCGATGAAGTTATAGACATAGGCTCTAAAGCGATAAAATTCTTCTCGATAGGCCTGCCCTTTTCAGCCGTCAGCATCCCCGTTAATATGCTGTATCAAAGCATAAGAAAAACGGGAACAGCCGCCGTACTTTCGCTTTTGCGTTCGGGGGCAATATTTATTCCCGTTTTAATTATCCTGTCTTTAACAGCGGGATTAAACGGGGTTATGTTTTCGCAACCTCTGGCTGATATTATAACTGCCGCCGTCAATGTGCCGTTTATAATAAATTTTTCAAAAAATCACCGCAATAACGCGCAACACTGAAGCTTGGCTTCAGTGTTGCATAAATCATATCCGATATTGAATACCTTTTCCCTATTTGCGTCGTTTCGTAACGTAACGCTGCAACAAATTGTATTTCTGCAGCTTTACAGATAACAAACGGCGCAGTTTATGCTGCGAATTTCCGTCCGCGAACGAAGGATCAAACATATACTTCTCCGCTGAAAATCAATTTTGCGTCGCCTTTGAGAATTATGCCGCTGTCTGTATAATTGACTATCAGATCTCCGCCGTTAAGTTTAACGGTGATATCTTTGCCTTTCTCCAGAAACCCTTTTTCCGTTGCCGCAACAACCGCTGCGCATGCTCCCGTACCGCAGGAAACGGTTTCTCCGTTACCGCGCTCAAAAGCGCGCATCCGTATCGTAACGGGATTGACGCATCTTACAAATTCGGTATTTATGCGCTCAGGGAACAATATGTTATTTTCAAACTGCGGTCCAACCGTTTTAAGGTCGAGAACGTTAACGTCGTCCGTAAATACCACGCAATGCGGATTCCCCACAGACAAACAGGTAACTTTATATTCCTTTCCGCCGGCAACAATCGGATAATCTTTCAAAATTTCCGCATCGGTCGCGGCCGGTAAACTTGCAGCGGAAAAATCCGCTCTTCCCATTTCTACCCGGACGAAAGTTACAACACCGTTTCCGGTAAATAATTTCAGCCTTCTGACGCCGCTGTCCGTCTCCACGGTAATGTCGGTTTTATCGACAAGACCTTTGTCAAAAATATATTTCCCCACGCACCTTATTGCATTTCCGCCCATTTTGCCCGATGTTCCGTCTTTATTGAAAAGTCTCATCCTGACATCTGCAACGGCAGATTTTTCCATCAGCACTATGCCGCTTGCTCCAACTCCCCGAATTCTGTCGCAAAGAGAAACGCACAGCGAACGGACGCCTTCGATGCTCTCGTCGAAATTTTCAAAAAACAGATAGTCGTTTCCGCATCCTTCCATTTTTACAAAGTCGAGCTTCGTTTTTTGTTTGCGCATGCCGTTCAGGTTCACTAATTCGGTATTATATTGCGTAAACCCGCTTGCTACAATCTCGGCAAAAGCGCTTGCCGTGTCAAGCGAAGTAAAACAAGCTATCCCCAAAGAAATAGCCTTTCTTCGCAGAGCAATATAATCATCGAGAGTTCTGTCGAAAAGAGCGCCCGTATAAACAATATAATCAATTTTGCCGCTTTCCATAAGATCGAAAAGCTCTTTACGATTTTCCATCCCGGCAACTTCATTGACGGTAATACCGAGAGTTTTTATAGTATCAGCCGTATCGTGCGTTGCATACATCGAAATGTTCAGGCTGTTGAGTTTGTCCGCAAGCGCAATTATATCCGGAAGGTCATGATTGTCCACCGATAAAAACACACCCGTATCGGAGCCGCATGTCTTTATTTTTAAGCCCGATGCAACAAGCGCTTTGTACAGAGCTTCATCAAGTGTTCTGCCTATACCCAAAACCTCGCCCGTAGACTTCATTTCCGGACCGAGATACGAATTGGCGTCGCTCAGTTTTTCAAACGAAAACACCGGCGCCTTGACGGCAAAATAAGGCGGTGCATTCCTTAGCCCTTTCCCGCAACCCAATTCTTCAAGCGTGTGTCCGAGCATCACTTTTGACGCAACGTCAGCCATTTCAACACCGGTAACCTTGCTTATGTAAGGCACGGTGCGCGACGCGCGAGGATTGACCTCTATGACGTATAGTTCGCCGCCGTAAATCAGATACTGTATGTTAACCAGTCCTTTTGTTCCTAAAGCGAGCGCAAGTTTCGTAGAGCAATCTACTATTTTCGCGGTCATTTCGTCACTGAGCGAAAACGCCGGATAAACGGCAATCGAATCGCCGCTGTGAATGCCTGCCCGCTCTATATGCTGCATAATACCGGGAATCAAAACATCTTTTCCGTCCGAAATTACGTCTGTTTCCAGTTCGCAACCCGGCATATATTTATCCACAAGAACGGGGTTTTCTATTCCGCCGGACAATATTCTGCGCATATATCTGATTGTTTCTTCGGAATTATGAACTATCTGCATATTCTGTCCGCCTATCACATAAGAAGGTCTAAGCAAAACAGGATATCCGAGTTTTTCAGCGGCGGCTATCGCACCTTTTTCATCTTTCACGCATGCGCCCTCGGGCCGTTTGAAACCGTATTTACTCAAAAGCGCATCGAATTTTTCGCGGTCTTCGGCAAGATCTATTCCTTTCGCCGATGTACCGAGAATATTTATGCCGTGTTCTGCGAGATAGCCGGTCAGCTTTATCGCCGTCTGTCCGCCGAATGCAACAACCACGCCTATCGGTTTTTCTACTTTTATAATGTTCATCACGTCTTCGGGACACAGCGGCTCAAAATAAAGTCTGTCTGCCGTATCGTAATCGGTGGAAACCGTTTCCGGATTATTATTGACTATAACCGCATCATACCCCATACTGCGAAGAGTCCAGACCGAATGAACCGAGCTGTAATCAAATTCTATGCCCTGTCCTATCCTTATCGGTCCCGATCCTATAACCATCACCACAGGCCTGCCGCTGCGGGAAAAATCACGAGCATCGCATTGATCGCCCGAATAAGAATAAAAATAAGGATGATCCGTGCCGAAAACTTCTTCGCATGTTGAAACGGTTTTATAAACATAGTGAAAATCGGGTAATTTATTCGCTCCGCTGATACGGGAAATAGCCGTATCGGGATATCCGAGTTCTTTACCCTTAAAATACAGTTCGTCGGTCAACCCGCCTGCGATTTCTTTTTCGTAATCGGCAAGATTTTTAAGCTTCTGTAAAAAAAACAGATCGATTTTTGTTATTTTATATATGTCTTCAAACGAAACACCGCTCTTTATCGCCTCAAACACGGTAAACAACCGCCTGTCATCCTGTGTCGCCAATCTGTCTTTAAGCGGTTTATCTGAAAGCGGCGGCGCGTTAAGCGTATCAAGGCCGATCTCGGCTCCGCGGACAGCTTTCATAAGAGCCTGTTCAAAAGACGGCGCAATCGCCATCACCTCGCCTGTGGCCTTCATCTGCGTGCCGAGCTTTCTGCTTGCTCCGGCAAATTTGTCGAAAGGCCATTTGGGAAATTTAACGACTACATAATCGACCTGCGGTTCAAACCCAAGAAGGCTTTTTCCGGTGCCGGGGTTTACTATTTCTTCGAGACTGTATCCGAGCGCAAGCCGAGCGGTAATCTTTGCTATGGGATAACCCGTAGCTTTGCTTGCAAGCGCAGACGAACGCGAAACTCTCGGATTTACTTCTATGACCGCATATTCGGAACCATCCGGTTTAAGAGCAAACTGACAATTGCAGCCGCCAACGACGCCGATAGCGTTCACTATGTCCAAAGATGCCTTTTTCAGCATGGCGAGTTCTTTGCCGCTTAAAGAAAGCGTGGGCGCTGCTACAATGGAATCGCCCGTATGTATACCGACCGGATCAAAATTTTCCATGGCGCACACAATAACCGAATTGCCGTTTTGATCGCGCATGGTTTCGAATTCTATTTCTTTCCAACCCGAAATGCACTTTTCCACCAATATCTGCGTTATAGGCGACATTTCCAGACCGTTGGCGGCAATGGCTTCGAGCTGCGCTTTATCATCCGCAATACCACCGCCTGTTCCGCCGAGAGTAAATGCGGGACGGACTATGACGGGATACCCGATTTTATCGGCAATTTCAGTCGCCTCTTTTACCGTACCGGCTATATCGGACGGAATTATCGGCTGATTTATAGAGCGCATGGTACGGTTGAAAAGCTCTCTGTCCTCCGCCTTTTTGATAGCTTCAACATCAGTGCCGAGTAATTTAACATGATACTTTTCAAGCACTCCGGCATCCCAAAGCTGCATGGCGATTGTCAGACCTGTCTGTCCCCCGAGTCCTGCCAAAAGGCCGTCCGGCCGCTCTTTTTCAATAATTCTTTCCACTGTTTCCGCAGTAAGCGGTTCAAGATATATCTCGTCAGCCAGAGCTTTGTCGGTCATAATAGTTGCAGGATTGGAATTGACCAGAACAACGTTTATGCCTTCTTCTTTCAGAACGCGGCATGCCTGCGCTCCGGCATAGTCAAACTCCGCAGCCTGCCCTATTATTATCGGTCCGGAACCTATTACAAGTGCTTTTTTTATTGAAATATCTTTCATAATATTTATAATGTAGCCGCCATTACGGCTTTTATTGTATGCATGCGGTTCTCCGCCTGTTCAAAAACAACCGATTGAGAACTTTCGAAAACTTCATCTGTAACTTCCAGACAGTCTATATTGAATTTTTCGCCCACAGCCTTGCCGATGGTCGTTTTTAAATCGTGGTAAGACGGCAGACAATGCATGAAAACCGCGCCCGGCTTTGCCGCTTTCATGACGGCGGCGTCAACTCTGTACGGCGACAGTTCTTTTATTCTTTCTTCCCATACGTTTTCGGGCTCTCCCATCGATACCCAAATATCGGTGTATATGACGTCGGCATTTTTAACAGCGACTTCGACCTCGCTTTCAAAGTTCAACGATGCTCCGGATTTTTGGGCCTCCGCTTTGCATATCTCAATCAGTTCGGATGACGGAAAATATTTTTTCGGAGCGCATGCCGTAAAATTAACGCCTGTTTTAGCACATCCGACCATCAAAGAATTTCCCATATTGAAACGAGCGTCGCCCATATACACGAGATTAATGCCCTTTAACTTTCCGAATTTCTCTTTTATGGTAAGAAAATCCGCAAGTATTTGCGTAGGATGAAACTCATCGGTAAGGCCGTTCCATACGGGGACCGCGGAATAATGCGCAAGTTCTTCTACTATGTTTTGGCCGAATCCCCTGTATTCTATTCCGTCGAACATACCGGAAAGCACGCGGGCAGTATCGGCAATACTCTCTTTTTTCCCTATCTGTGACCCTGAAGGGTCAAGATATGTGGCATTCATACCCAAATCATGCGCGGCAACTTCAAAGGCGCAACGCGTTCTGGTGCTGGTCTTTTCGAAAATAAGAGCAATATTTTTGCCCTCGTGTATCCTGTGTGAAACCCCTTTTTTCTTTTTATCTTTAAGCTGCGCCGCAAGATCAAGAAGATACTCTATTTCATCCTTTGAAAAATCAAGCAGCTTCAAAAAATCTTTTCCTTTCAAATTTATCATGCAAGCACCTCACAAGTTTCTTTTAAAATTTTCACCGCTTTTTTCAGCAGCGGAAAGGGAATATTCAGCGCAGGTAAAATTCTCACTTTATTTTTTGCCGTTAGAAACAGCACTCCCTTTTCCATGCATTTCAAAACAACTTCTTTTGCCGGAGCAGCCGTTTCAACACCCAACATCAATCCGAGTCCGCTGACTCCTTTTATTCCCTTAGATCCGCTTGTTTCATCGATTATAAACTGTGATTTATTCCTGACTTCCTCAAGCAACTCATCATCGATTCTGCTTAAAACCGAAAGTGCTCCGGCGCAGGAAACGGGATTTCCGCCGAACGTAGAACCGTGCATTCCCGCTTGCAAAACGTTTTCCGTTTTTTCGTTAAAGAGCGTTGCTCCGAGCGGAAGCCCTCCCCCTAAGCCCTTTGCCGTTGTGACTATATCAGGCGAAATCCCGAAATTCATATATCCGTAAAGTCTGCCCGTTCTGCCGTTGCCCGTCTGAACTTCGTCGTCAACGAGCAAAACGTCATACTTGTCCGCTATTTCCGCCAATCTGTTCAAAAAAGCGCCGTCGAGAGAATTTACGCCGCCTTCTCCCTGCACGGTTTCGAACATTATTGCGGCAACGCAATTTTCTTTAACAAGTTTTTCTATTCCGTCCGCATCGTTTGCATCGGCATATAAAAAGCCTTGAGTCAACGGAGTGAAATCCTTATGAAAAACATCCTGCCCGGTAGCGGCAAGAGTAGTAATCGTTCTGCCGTGAAAGCTGTTTTTAAGCGTTATTATATTAAAATATTCATCGCCTTTTTTTCCTTGGGCATATTTCCTCGCAGCCTTTATTGCGCATTCGTTGGCTTCGGCACCCGAATTGGAAAAGAAAACTTTTTTATACCCCGTTTTTTCGCAAAGCGCTTTTGCCAGATCTGCGCAAGGTTTGTGATAATAAAGATTGGAAACGTGCTGGAACTTGTTAAGCTGTGAGATCACGGCGTCTGTCCATTTCTCATCGCAAAAACCGAAAGTGTTTACGGCTATCCCTGAACCGCAGTCAATATATTCTTTTCCGGCCGAATCGCGGCAAAGCGATCCTTTTCCGCTTACAATTTCAACGGGAAAGCGGGCATAAGTGCCCGCGATATATTTTTTATCTTCATCAAAAACATTCATAAGTCAGTCATTCCTCAAACATTGTCCCGATACCTTCGTCGGTAAGCATTTCGATTATAATTGAATGCGGTATCGTTCCGTCGATTATAAAAACGCGCTTGACTCCCCATTTGACGGCATTCATGCAACACTCGGTTTTGGGAATCATGCCCCCCGCGATTATGCCGCTCTCTATAAGCGCCGGAGCCTCCGAAACGCTTATTTTGGAAATAAGCGTAGAAGGGTCGTTTTTGTCACGCAGAATGCCGCTTATGTCTGTCATAGAGATAAGGCTTTCTGCCTTTAATTCTCCTGCGATTTTAGCTGCTGCCGTATCTGCATTTACATTATATACGTTGCCCTTGTCGTCGCAGGCTATCGTAGATATGACAGGTATATACCCTTTCTCTAAAAGATCGGTTATCGGGGCAGTATTCACTTTCGTGACGGTACCTACAAACCCTAAAGACTCGTCTTTCATTTCGGCCTGCAACATCTGTCCGTCAATACCTGAAAGTCCCACCGCCGTTCCGCCTTTTACGCCTATAAGGTTTACAAGATTTTTATTTACTTTGCCTGCAAGAACCATCTGCACAACGTCGGCAGTTTCTTTGTCCGTTACGCGAAGTCCGTTTTGAAAGACAGATTTCTTTCCTATTTTTTCCAAAGTTTCGCTTATCTCCGGCCCCCCGCCGTGAACTAATACCACTTTTACGCCTATAAGCGACAGCAAAACTATATCTTTCATTACCGAACTTTTCAGCTCTTCGTCAATCATTGCATTGCCGCCGTATTTAACCACGACAATTTTTCCGTTATATTTTTTTATATAAGGCAATGCATGAACAAGCACGCTCGCCCTTTCGGGATTGGAAATATTATTCATTTTGTCTCCTTTCGTCAAGTACGATAATCGCCGTTTATTTTAACGTAGTCGTATGTCAGGTCGCACCCCCAGGCGGTCGAAGAGCAGCTTCCGTCATTTAAATTCACAGCTATGGTTATTTCTTTTTCGGAAAGTATGCGTTTCGCGTTATCTTCGGAAAAATTCACCCCTGAACCGTGCTTGCAGACGCTGACGCTGCCTTTTTCAGAAACAAAGTCCACATCTATTTTCTCTACCTTGACATCGGCGCCGCTGTAACCTATGGCGCAAAGCACTCTGCCCCAGTTGGCGTCGGAACCGAACATTGCCGCTTTTACGAGAGATGAGCACACCACGGATTTCGCCACCGTTTTGGCTGTCTCAAGACTATCAGCGCCCGTAACCGAACATTCCAATAATTTCGTAGCCCCTTCTCCGTCGGCTGCAATCATCCTGCAAAGCGACACCGTTACTGTATTCAAAGCCTGCATAAAAGAGTTGAAATCGTCTCCTTCGCAGCAAATCTCACTGTTACCTGCCAATCCGTTGGCAAGAACCGTCACCATATCGTTAGTGGAAGTATCGCCGTCGATGCTTATCATATTGAACGTAGCCTGTACATCGGTTGAAAGCGCCCTGCCAAGCATCTTGCAATCGA
The DNA here is from genome assembly GCA_959605945.1 of uncultured Clostridia bacterium. Classification (GTDB taxonomy): domain Bacteria; phylum Bacillota; class Clostridia; order Christensenellales; family Borkfalkiaceae; genus UBA1259. The sequence goes on from CAUHGY010000007.1 coordinate 22,343, forward strand.
TTGCACAGTCTGTTGTAATAAATACAAGCATCGTCGCCATATTCGGATGAATCATCCCCGAACCCTTCGCTATACCGCCTATTCTGCATTCTTTTCCGCCTGCAAAAAATTTTACGGCAATTGATTTCGGTTTAAGATCGGTGGTCATAATTCCTTCTTCGGCAAGCGAACTGTGATCCCCAAGCCCTTTTACAAGTTCAGGAATACCGTTTTTTATCGGCAAAATATCGAGCGGCTGACCTATTACTCCCGTCGAAGCAACTACCACATCGCCGGCATCGATTTTAAGTTCATCTGCGAGAAGCTTACAGGTTTGTTCGGCTATTTCTATGCCGTTCGCATTGCAGGTGTTGGCATTACCGCTGTTACAGATTATTGCCCGCGCTTTTCCGTTTTCAAGATGTTTTTTAGTGACCGTCAACGGAGCGCCTTTAACGAGATTTGTGGTATATACCGCCGCGGCATTAGCCGTTGTTTCGCTGTAAATGAGCGCAAGATCGCGCTTTGTTTTATTTTTTCTTATACCGCAATGAATACCGTTAGCGGTAAAACCCTTTGCGGCGCATACGCCGCCCTCAATTATTTCCATTAAAAACTCCTTAAAGAACAAGTCCTTTAACGGGATCTTCTCCCATAACATAATTAAGACACTCTATCGCCGCTCCGGAAGCGCCTTTACCGAGATTGTCGTACCGTGCGCAAAGAAGCATTCTGTCGTCATTGCCGAAAACAGAAATCTCCATATCGTCCTTTCCGCAGTGTTTGCCCGATGAAATAAATCCGTCTTCGTTTTCCGACGTATAATAAACAATTTTGCCGCAATAAAGTTCACTATAAATTCTTTCAATATCGCGTTTCCCTGCGCCGGCCGATAAAAACTCTTTAAAAATCGGCACCGTAACTTCCATTCCGCTGTAAAAGTCCGCAACTATCGGCGAAAATGCCGGCACGACATCAAGCCCGCTGATATAAACCATTTCTTTTAAATGCTTATGATTCTGCCATATGCCGTACTGTCTCGGATAATTGAAAAGCGGAGAGCGTTCTTCTATTTCATAATCGGCAATCATTTTTTTCCCGCCTCCGCTATACCCCGTCACGGAAGTACATACAAGCGGACTGTTCTTTTTAAGAATGCCGCCGTCGATAAGAGGTTTGACAAGCGCGATAAAACCGCTCGCATGACAGCCGGGCACACAAATCCGTTTTGCATGTTCTGCCTTTGCGGAAAAATTTTTATCAAGCTCCGGGAACCCGTAAATCCAGCCGCTTTCCGTCCTATGAGCGGTTGAAGCATCTATTATTACCGTTTTTTCGTTCTTTAAAAAAGACACTGCCTGCCGCGACGCATCGTCCGGCAAACACAAAAAGGCTATATCGCACGAATTAAGAGCCTTGCTTCTCGCGGAATCGCTCTTGCGTTCTTCGTCGGACAGCGAAATTATCTCTATATCTGTCCTTTCCGAAAGCCGTTGATAAATTTTTAGCCCTGTTGTTCCCGCTTTGCCGTCAATGAATATTTTTTTCATCATCAATAAACCTGTTTATGCTGTCTATCTGTATTTTCACAGACTGAGGAGACGTCCCGCCTTCAGATATTCTCTTATTGACGCATGTTTCGAGCGATATTTCGGCGTAAACATCATTTTCGATCAGATTGCTGACTTTTTTGAAATAATCAAGCGAAATATCTTCGAGCGTAATGTTTTCTTTGACGCATTTCGCCACAAGCTCCCCCACGGTTTTATATGCTGCCCGGAAAGGCATGCCTTTCTTCGTCAGATAATCGGCAAGATCTGTGGCGTTTATAAATCCCTTTTGCGCGGCGGAATACATTTTCTCTTTATGTATTTTCATAGAAGCGAGCATAGGAATGAAAACTTTAAGGCATTTTTTGACCGTCTCTGTGCCGTCGAAAACGCCTTCTTTATCTTCCTGCATATCTTTGTTATATGCAAGCGGAAGCCCTTTCAAAACGGTAAGCATTCCCATGAGATCGCCATATACCCTGCCTGTTTTGCCGCGGATAAGTTCAGCCATATCCGAATTCTTTTTTTGCGGCATGATGCTTGATCCCGTAGTAAACGCGTCTGAAAGTTCCGCGAAAGAAAACTCCCAGCTCGTCCAAAGTATTATCTCCTCTGAAAAGCGAGACAAATGCATCATTAAAACAGAGAATGCAGAGAGCAGTTCGACGCAGAAATCCCGATCGGAAACTCCGTCAATGCTGTTTTCAGATACGCCTGAAAACCCGAGTTTATCGGCAACGGCTTTGCGGTCTATCGGATAAGTCGTACCCGCAAGAGCACAGCTCCCGAGCGGAGAACAATTCATTCTGTTTACAGCGTCCCGAATTCTGCCGTAATCGCGTTTAAACATCTGCGCATAAGCAAGAATATGGTGCGAAAACAATATTGGCTGAGCACGCTGCAAATGCGTGTAACCGGGCATAATAGCCCCTATATTCTCTTCGGCTTTCAGCGATATTGTTTTCAGCAAGTCGAGAATGAACGAAGAAATTTCATTGCATTCGTCTCTCAGATACATGCGCAAATCCAATGCTACCTGATCATTGCGGCTTCTTGCCGTATGAAGTTTTTTACCTGCATCGCCTATTCTTGCAATAAGCTCGGCTTCAACAAACATGTGAATATCTTCGGCAGAGCATATTTCAAGTTTACCGTTCATTATATCTTCGAATATTCCTTCAAGCCCTTTCACTATAGCATCCCGGTCATTCGCGTCGATAATGCCCGTTGCGGCAAGCATTTCCGCATGCGCGACCGAACCGAATATATCCTGCCTGAACATTTTTTTATCGAACCCGAGCGAAGAATTAAAGTCGTCAGCCTCCTTATCCAGCACTCCGTCAGTTCTGCCCGCCCACATTTTTGCCATTATATTCTATACCTTTGATTATTTTTTTGATTTCGCTATTTTTGCATCGACCTGAGCCTGCACTTTTATAGGCAGCCCGAAAAGATTTATGAAGCCTGTCGCATCCGCCTGATTAAATACATGATCTTCTCCGAAAGTGGCAATTTCTTCGGAATAAAGCGAATATTCGCTCCACGCGCCTGCCTTGATGATATTGCCTTTATAGAGTTTGAGTTTGACTTTGCCGGTCACGCGTTCCTGCGTTTTATCTACGAAGGCCGAAAGAGCTTCGCGCAGAGGCGTAAACCACTGTCCGTTATATACAAGTTCTGCAAAAGTAACCGCAAGTTCCTGTTTTTTATGAGCCGTCATTTTATCCAAGCAAAGCGTTTCGAGGTAGTTATGCGCAAAATAAAGTATAGCTCCGCCGGGCGTTTCGTATACTCCGCGGCATTTCATGCCGACAAGCCGATTCTCAACTATATCCAAAAGTCCTATACCGTTTTCCCCGCCGAGTTTATTCAAAGCAAGAACGATTTCCTTTTGACTCATCTTTTTGCCGTCAAGCGCGACAGGTACGCCTTTGATGAAATCAAGAGTGATATATGTGGGTTTATCCGGCGCAGCAAGCGGCGAAACCCCCATTTCGAGAAACCCTTTCTTGTCATAAAGCGGTTCATTTCCCGCATCCTCCAGATCAAGCCCTTCATGCGAAAGATGCCAGATGTTTTTATCTTTACTGTAATTGGTTTCGCGGTTAATTTTAAGCGGAACGTTATGTTTTTCGGCATATTCTATTTCCTCTTCGCGGCTCTTTATGTTCCATTCGCGCCAAGGAGCAATTATGGGCATATCGGGTGCAAATGCTTTAATTGCAAGTTCGAAACGCACCTGGTCATTTCCTTTTCCCGTACAACCGTGGCATATTGCGTCCGCACCTTCCTTAAGCGCTATCTCTACCACGCGTTTTGCTATGATAGGACGCGCAAAAGACGTTCCGAGCATATATTCTTCGTATTTCGCACCCGCCTTTACCGTAGGAATAACGTAATCTTCTACAAATTCATCTGTAAGATCTTCTACATAAAGCTTAGAAGCACCCGTCTTAAGCGCTTTTTCTTCAAGCCCTTCAAGCTCGTCAGCCTGCCCGACGTTCCCGGAAACGGCAATAACTTCGCAATTGTTGTAATTTTCTTTAAGCCAGGGTATTATAATGGAAGTATCAAGCCCTCCCGAATATGCAAGCACCACTTTTTTGATAGATTTTTTATCCATAACGTTCCTCCGAACATTTTTCTTCGATTATACGCTTTCCGTTTTTTTATGTCAAGCATTTATATGCATATTAGTTAATTTTTTTTATATTTTATTCATATAATTGCTATATTTTGAATAATTATATGAATATTATTTGTTTTATACATATTTTTGTTTTTATTGCGGATGCTTTTAAAAACTGCAGACACGAAATCTAAAAACGACTAACAAAATTGCCGCCCGAAACAATTTTCCGGCGGCAATGCATATATATTCTAAACGTTATGTTTTTTACTGTATAAAACCGATTATTTAATCTTACAAATTTTTCTCTTCCGGTAAATCTGAATCGCGCTCAGTTCCTTCGCTTCCCTCAATTTCGGAAAGTTTCTCATTTTGCGCCGTAAGAGATTCGGCTTCTTTATTTTCCATTAAAAGTGCCGGTTCATCTGCGTTTTTCTTATCTGCGCAGTCCGTACCGCAGGTAGCGGGTTTACCATTTTTCTTTGACTTTTCATGCATTTTCAAACTGTTCGGCATTGTCTATTCTGTTAATAACCAGCACATCGCCTTTTTTTAGCACTGTATTGCCGCGAGGTATAACAATACGCCCTTCGCGCTTTATCATTATAATGAGTTCATTGTCTTCTTTGTGAACTTCGCTGAGCGGTTTGCCTATTACTTCATCTCCGTGCTGCAATACTCTTTCCGAAAGCTTTATTCCATCGACGTTGCCCGATGTAATTGCGCTCAAAATAACTTCGTCACCGCTCTTTATCACAGTTCTGCCGTTAGGAATAATTCTCTCTTTGCCTCTGATTATGAGAACAAGAATAGTTTCCGGCGGCAGCACTATGTTTTTGACCGCGGTATTATGCCACTTATGTTCTTCGCCAACCGTAAACTTTATGAACCTTACCGGCACCTCGTCGCTGTAATCGGAAAATGTTTTCATAACATCGAAATTATCGTCTATCATATTGAGCTTTTTTGAAACCGCCGGCAAAAGCGACCCCTGCAACAGTATCGAAAAAAGCACAATGCAGAAAACGATATGAAATACATCCGTACCCGTTTTGCCTTCGAGCGCCAAATATGCCATTATTGCGAAAACAATCGATGCGGCTCCCCTCAACCCCGCCCAGGAGACAGTTGCTATCTGTGTTACACGGCTTTTAAACGGCGCAAGCAGCCCTGTAACCGCAAGCGGCCTTGCCACAAAAGTCAAAAACAATGCTATTGCAAGCGAAGGGAGAGCGACCCCGATGATTTTCGACGGATAAGACAAAAGTCCCAGCAAAAAAAACAACAGCATTTGCATTAAACTTGTAAGTCCGTCAAAAAACGGAACAAGCGATTTTTTATTTGCTATTTTGGAATTACCGAGAATTATGCCTACAATATAGGTGCTCAGATATCCGTTTCCGCCGACCGCTGCCGGCGCTGCATAAGCAAACAATGCAACCGCAAAAACAAACACAGCGTCAAATCCCGATGACGAAAAACTGAATTTTTTCATGACCAGAACCGATAACAGCGCTATGACTACTCCGATTGCGGCACCGTAAACAATCTGAGCGAAAATCATGTACAAAACATCCCAGACACTGCCGGCGCTTCCGTTTATCAACGAAATGAAAAGCGCTGTCATCATGTATGCGCAAGGGTCGTTGCTGCCGCTTTCTACTTCAAGAAGCGATGCGGTGTTATATTTTAAATTGAGACGCCTGGAACGCAACACATAAAAAACCGAAGCCGCGTCTGTCGATCCGATGACCGAGCCGATGAGAAAACTTTCCAACCATCCGTAGCCGAGAGCCAGCCTGCAAAACAGCCCCGTAAAAGCTGCGGTAAGAAACACTCCTAAAGTGGAAAGCAACACCGCCTGTGCGGCAACGGGGCGCGCAGCCTTCCAGCTGGTGCCGAATCCGCCGTAAAACATTATAAAAATAAGCGCCGCCGAACACACCGATTCTGCAAAAGAAAAGTCGTCGAAGGGGATTTTACCTATTCCCTCTTCGCCGAAAAGCATACCGAGAAGCATAAATGCAAGCAACATCGGCACCCCGAGCTTGCTGGTTATTCTGTTCAAAAGCACGCCGGCAAACATAACCGCCGTAACCACTAAAATAAATGACGTCATATTTTTCCTGTTAAATTATAACAAAACAACGGATATCTGTCAATATGCTTTTAAACCGATGCTTGATAAATCATATTATTATAATACATTAATGCAACAAATAAGTCAATGATATTATAACAGCGGTATATTATTGTTAATATTGCACTGTACTGCGTGCTTAAAATATGCATTAAAGCGTATACTGAATATATGGCACTTTCATCGCCGCAAAGCGGCCTTAAGATCATATACAAAATTCTCACAGTAATTCTATGCTTGTTCTGGGGAATTCTTGTTTTAGGCGGTTTTTCTAAATGTACCGCACGGGCATATATCTATCCCGTCAAGTTTAAAGAACAGATATTTTCGGCCGCAGATGCCTACGGGTTCGACAGAGCTTTGATTTTATCCATCGTAAAAGTAGAAAGCGGCTTCAACCAAAAAGCAGAAAGCAATGCCGGCGCACAGGGGCTCATGCAGATCACGCCGTCAACCGCCAAATATATAGCTGAAATTCTCGCCATTAAAAATTACGATATGTTTGACGCGGAAGATAATATAAGATTCGGATGTTTTTATCTAAAATATTTATGCGATAAATTCGGAAATGAAAAAACTGCCGTAGCGGCATATAACGCCGGCGAAGGAAACGTTATTCTATGGCTTGCAAATCCGGAATACAGTACAGATAATATCACGTTAAAATATATTCCTTTCCCTGAAACGCGCACCTATGTAGGAAAAATTTATGATACTTTAAAAAAATATAAGAATTTATACGGTTATATTCTTGACAAATCCGATTAATTTGAGTAAGATATAAAGGCTGGACGTGAGGGTGGCGGAATTGGCAGACGCGTACGTTTGAGGGGCGTATGGTTATCCGTGTGGGTTCAAGTCCCATCCTTCACACCAAAATGGGCAACTTGCGTTGCCCTTTATCATTGGGGGTATGGCTCAGTTGGTAGAGCGTCGCGTTCGCAACGCGAAGGCCACCGGTTCGAATCCGGTTATCTCCACCAGTAAAAACCTAAAACGAACTGCCGATTAAGCGTCCGGGTTAGGTTTTTCTTTTACTGTTTTTTAGTTTGCGGTCGCTTAACTTAATATATGATTACTAAGAGGAAATATTTTAGGCGCCGATTTATATCTATTTCGACAAACTCAACATATCTGCAATCAATGGAAAAAATAGTCGCTTTGACGATTTATAGCGGAGCAAAATTAAGAAATTCTTATAGATTGATAATAAAACACTTTATGTCAGCGAAAACAACGGAAATATATAATCCACAAAAAACAGCACTTCGAAAGCACTTGATAATCAAAGAGCTTTGTGATATAATACAAAATCATCGGAGTATGAAATTATGCAACATAAATGCAAAGTAACGGTAATAGACAAAAAGCTGTTCCCCGACTTACAGGCTGAATATCTTGCCGACCCCAAATCGGGTGTTTGTCCGTTTTATGAGATCGGTGACGAATTTATATTTACGCGATATGGTAAGCAGGACGATTTTTGGACACAGCAAAACGGTAAACATTGTTCTGAAGCGTGGGATTGTATATCCCGATACATATATACCGCCCTGCAAGGCGGTTCCATTATGCGGAGCTGGACGAACGATGAACGAATGATGATTGCGTGCTGTAATGACGGCACTCGCCCGGTCATATTCAAAATCGAGCGGCTGGATTATAAAATAATTTATATTTACGGCATAACCGACGCAGATATTCCGACTATAAAAAATTTACTTTCCGCTATAAATGAAATTAAATCCGTCGAATATAATCACGACGAACATTATTTTGAAATATACGTTGACGCAGATATATCGGACAGTAAAATTATTTCGCAGCTTGATCGATTCAAAGTAATAAAAATAGAATGATTATGTTTTAAATAAATTCGTTTCAGGCACTGCCGTTGCGATACCCTGTGCGAATATCGGTTTTAGACCTATATACGCACAGGGTAATTTTATATAGTTTTTTTCTTACTCCCGTATAGTATTGTCGCAATAAAACGTGTTTTTATATAACTGATTTTCAAACAGCTTGCTTTTTTATCCCGACGTCAATTAAAAAAATCAAATTATCCGAAAGCCGTGAAAATGCCTTCGGATAATTTAGCTTTTCCGTTTCTCGCATACAGCCCGAAAAATCTGTTGTTCTGTAAGCCGATTTATTTTCGTATGCAGCCGAATTATAAATCTCACGAAACGCCTTTATTTTCTACATTCAATATAAAAGCGCAAACAAGCTTTACTTTCTGTAATCGGATATTTTTATTGCCCGATCTTTTTTACGGCTTTCTTCCGCGGCATAAACGATAAAGTGTCCGTTTACCGAATCTTCTATCCCCGATATCGACAACGATGAACGATCGCCGTCAAGATAATTCAGAACATCATGCATCAGTCCGAAATCTCCTCCGCTGTGCCCGCTGGCAAACCCGTCTGTATCGTTATGAAATACCTGTTCACTAACATCGATCACGCTATCGTCTCCGAAATGATTATTCATGTCAAACAGCGTAAGTTTATATTTATTTTCTTCAATATATCCGGAAATTTCGCCTTTGGTGCCGCAGATATGAATCCAACGCCCTGCTTTGGCAACCGCGCCGATCATATTTAAAGTCGCAATAGAACCGTTTTTAAACTGTACGCTTACGCACTGCCTGTCAACAATATCTCCTCCCGAATTAAAAGCACATTTGCCATACGCGCTTTTTTTCATAAAAGCAATCTTTTCTTCACGCGTTATGCTGTCGATCGGCTTTTTTATGTCCAGCCACGTCTGGAACGGCATCAGGTCAAGATCCAAATGAATTTTTATTGCCGAATACGGGCAGTCTTTTTCATGCGGACAATCAAAACAACGCTCGGTGGCGCCTTTCGGGGCGTTTTCGGGAATAAACAGCGAGCGTGAACCAAAACTTGAAACTTTTTCCGGTTCGGTATCGCCGTTAAGCCAGCACATGAGATCGGTATCATGGCAGCACTTTGCAAGCAAAAGTCCGGAACCGCACTCTTTTTCGCTTTTCCACTTGCCGCGAACAAATGAATCCATAAAATGTACAAGCCCTACATGTTCATTCATCTCTATGCTTATGACCTTGCCGATTTTTCCTTCGACTATATCGTCTTTTATCGACTTGTAAAAAGGCGTGTAACGCAGGACATGGCAGACAAAAACTTTTACGTCCATTTCTTTTGCCTTGCGCTCAATGGCGATTAGCTCTTCGGCAACGGCAGTCACAGGTTTTTCGAGAAGCATGTTGTAACCCGCGCTTATAATCTTCATTGACGTTTCATAATGCATCTGGTCCATGGTTGCGTTTACCACCATGTCGCACGGCAGTTTTTTTGATAAAAGCGCATCGAGATCGCAGAAACGCATCTCCTGCGGCACGCCGTATTTATCCGCCACTTCCTGAAGGTGCAGTTCGTTGACATCGCACACGGCAATAACTTTCAATTCATCGGGAAAATGCAGTGAATAGTCGCAATAACATTGTCCCCTGTTTCCCGCGCCTACGAGTATAACGTTTTTCTGTTTCATTTTAACACCTGTTTTTCGCGAATTTCGCTTGATTTTCCAATCAATCCGTAGTATATTATATCATATAATATTGCGATTATCAATGATTAAATTGCTTTATATAAGGAAAATATTGTCATATGAATGAATATGAATCGGTTTCAGACGCAATGCAGCTTGTTACCTGCAAATTTTACGATTGCGTGGAAGCGCCGCCGCATTTTCACCGCAGCATAGAATTGGTTTATGTAACACGCGGTAAAATTGCCGCAAAAATCGGCAGTCTTGAGATTTACATAGAAAAAGACGAAATACTTTTCGTGCCCGGGTGTTTCATGCATTCGATTGTTTCCATACCGAAAACGCGTTCGGTTACTTTTATTATCCCCTATAATTATTATTCGGCTTTCGAAAAGTCAGGTTATAAATTCTGCTATACGGCGCTGAAAGACGCCGCTTTCAATAAAAAAATCATTACACTGATGAAAATGGCAGAAAAAGACATAAAAAATCAGCCGTCGCTCGTCACGCAGGGATACATCAACGTCATTCTCGGAAGCATATTAAATCACTATCCAAGGCAGGAACTTTCGGGCGAAATTAACAATCTTATGGTATCTGTAACCGAATACATCGAAAAACATTATACGGAAAACATCACTCTTGATACCCTCGCCGGACAATTCGGATACAGCAGATATTATTTTTCCAGGCTTTTCAACAAAATTTTCGGGTGCAATCTGAACAGATTTATCAATCGGCTGCGCGCAAGCGATATTTATTCATCTATCAAAGACGAAACAGGGAAATCAGACAAAATTTTAAGCGCCGGCTTTCCTTCTCTTTCTTCGTTTTATAAATTCAAAAATTCAGACAGCAAACGATCCGACAGGCAATAAAACAAACATGAAATCCGTATGAGAACAAATAAAAGCACCGAATATCGTTTGGTTTAGCATTTTTCCAACCGAAACGCGCTTTCTATATGCTTCACGAACGAACGGCCCGGCGTTCTTCCGCCGCACGTTATTTTCATAAAAACCGCGGAGTTTATAATAATACGTATTTATCAAACCGGTAATTTGCATTAACAATTTTCAGCTTCGACCGTATCATATTCCGTTATTTGTTTCCAGAATAATGATCTCGCTTTAAAATAATTTATATTAAATTTTGCGTTCAGATCCGATTCGCTTTTAATGTTGCAATCATCCGCCCAATAAACAAACCCGTTTTCAAAAAAACGTTTGAATCCATTATCGGCTGAAAAGTCGAACAATTAGATAAATGCAAAGCTATTTCAGACTGAAAAAGCAATATTATCTTACTTCCCCAGCAGCCGGAAAAAATCACTTCCAAACTATCATTTTCATTGTTAAATAAAATTTTTTCAATACTTCCGTCATGAAAATCAATTGCCGTCAGCATTAAATTTTTAATATCCCGCTCGTTTTTTACAAAGGTCCACTCGTTTAATGATATTCCGGCATTGATTTTGGTCGCAATTTCTTTATAATATTCATCGACTTGTTTGTTATTCAATATTTTTATAAACAGCTCGCTATTTTCAACCAGCCAATCGTATCCGTTAATATGTTTTATGGTCTTCAAAAACCCGACCTTTATACTTTTTTCCTTTACAAAATCTGTTTCATCGCTATCAATTATAAACACGCTGCGAACAGGATTTTTTACATACCTGAACATTTTAACAAAGGAAAAACAACGCCTTTCATCATCGTAAACTATCACTGCCGTATTCCATCCTTTTTCGCACACGGCAAAAACAGCAGAGTAATATTCTCTTCTATCCCTATCGACTATCTTTGCAATCATTGTTGCCTCTCCTTTTATGAAAATTTCAACACAATAGTTACCGTTAAGAATACGTTGTTTTTCTTATTTAATTAAAATTATCTTTTAAAAACCTAAATAAATGCCGGTTTTTGCAATTTACTATAAATTTATTATGAACTTAAAATTTAACGAAAAAATCGCACTCTGCCGATAAGCGAGTGCGACAAGTATGTTTGGTCGGAGTGACGGGATTTGAACCCACGACCTCCTGGTCCCAAACCAGGCGCGCTACCAACTGCGCTACACCCCGATTTTAAGGCGCGCCTTTATTACGCGCCTTATATGCTGAACCGACAGCTATTGTATTATAATAGTTTTTCACTAAAAAAGCAAGGTTTTGCACGATCTTTTTCAGCGAAATTTCAAAAGTTCTCTTTTCTCACACAGAGGCAGAAAGCGATAAAAGCGATTCTCTCTCCGAAATATTATCCGCCATAAAGAGCAAACTTCCGTACCGATAATACAAGGTTAAAACAGAATTTCCGGTATAAATTCAATCCGTTGCTGCCTCTGTCCCCGGAAAACTGCTTATATTCTGTTTACACCCGTCTTTCTTGCCGCTTCCGCAACAGCCTTGGCAACCGTTTTACTGACCCTTTCATCGAAAGGCGCGGGAATAATATAATCTGCTTTGAGTTCGTCGTCGCCGACAAGAGAAGCTATGGCACGTGCGGCAGCTATCTTCATTTCCTCGTTGATATCCGTAGCCCTGCAATCAAGCGCTCCTCTGAATATTCCCGGGAATGCCAATACATTGTTGATCTGATTGGGGTAATCGCTCCTTCCCGTACCGACTACCGCCGCCCCGGCTTCCAAAGCATCCTCCGGCATAATTTCGGGAACGGGGTTTGCCATAGGCATCACTATGGCTCCTTTATTCATTGATCTGACCATATCTTTAGTGAGAAGCCCCGGCGAACTCACCCCGACGAAAATATCCGCACCTTTAAGCGCATCCGCAAGAGAGCCCTTCATTCGGTTTTTATTAGAAAATTCGGCTATCTCTTCCTTTGACGCATTCATGCCTTCGGCTCTTCCTTTATAAATGATGCCGTGTCTGTCGCACATAAGAACGTCTTTCGCGCCCATGGAAAGCATAAGTTTTGCGATTGCCACACCTGCGGCACCGGCTCCGCTGAATACGACGCGAACATCTTCCCAGTTTTTACCGACGAACTTCAAAGCGTTGATACACGCGGCTACGCAAACCACCGCCGTTCCGTGCTGATCATCATGGAATACGGGAATATCCACTTCCGGATCTTCTTTCAGACGCCTTTCAATTTCAAAACATCTGGGAGCGGAAATATCTTCCAGATTTATTCCGCCGAAGCTGCCGGAAATAAGTTTAATGGTACGCACTATTTCATCCGTATCTTTGCTTCTTATACAAAGCGGAACGGCGTTGACGCCGCCGAAAGTTTTAAAAAGCACGCACTTGCCTTCCATAACCGGCATGCCGGCTTCAGGGCCAATATCGCCCAATCCGAGCACCGCAGTGCCGTCGGTAATAACTGCCACCAAATTGCCTCTTGCAGTCAAATCAAAAGACTTGGCGTAGTCTTTCTGAATGGCAAGGCACGGTTCGGCAACGCCAGGCGTGTATGCCAGCGAAAGATCTTCTTTGTTCTTGACAGGTACTTTTGCGTTTACTTCGATTTTCCCCTTCCATTCTCCATGTAAGCGCAATGATTCTTTTGCATAGTCCATATATTAACATACCTCCGAAATAAAAATTCTCTTATAAAAATGCCCTGTAAATAGCACGTATACACTTTTCGTAATCGGAATTAGCCACCCCTATTATAATATTGAGTTCGCTTGACCCCTGATCGATCATCTTGATATTAATTCCTTCTTCGGCAAGCGCCGTGAAAATTTTGGCGGCAGTGCCGAGACGCCGAGCCATACCGTGGCCCACGGTGGCAACAAGGGAAATATTTTCAATTACGTGTATATAATCAGGATTTACATTCTCTCTTATTTCATTGACAACATCGTTGAGCATACCGTTTTTAAGCTGCTCCGATGCAAGCACGATCGACAGAGTGTCGATTCCCGACGGCGCATGTTCTATTGAAAGTCCGTGATGTTCTGCAACCGACAAAACGCGGCGAATAAACCCTATCTCGGAATTCATCATGGATTTTTCTATAAAAATGACCGTAAAATCTTTTTTTCCGGCTATACCCGTTATCACGCTTTCACTGTTCGCGATATATTGCTCGCTCGGCACAATCATTGTCCCCGCGTCATCGGGTTTGAACGTATTTTTTATATTTATGGGGATGCGGCATTTAACAAGCGGAAAAATAGCCTCTGAATGCAGCACGGATGCTCCCATGTACGAAAGCTCTCTCAATTCCTTATAAGTCAGTTGTTCGATAACCTTCGCTTCGGGCACTATTCTCGGATCGCATACCAGAAAACCGCTGACATCCGTCCAGTTCTCATACAGATCGGCTTTAACCCCGCGTGAAATAATAGAGCCGGTTATGTCACTTCCTCCTCTGCTGAATGTTTTTATTCTGCCTGCGGAATCTTTGCCGTAAAACCCGGGTATGACCGCAAACTCCACACCGTTAAGTCTTGTTTTAACTTTATCGTCCGTATACTCTCCGTTAAGGCGGCCGGTACTGTCAAACCTTACCATTTCCGCAGCATCGACGAATTCCGCACCCAAAAAACATGCGGTAACCACCGCGCTGAGATACTCCCCTCGAGACGCGGCGAAATCCGCGCTTTTTTCTTCACATATAGCCCTTTCCGTTTCATCAAGAACTCTATCTATATCGAACTGAATACCGAGATCGGCAACAATTTCTTTAAAACGTTCGCGGATTATTCTGAAACTTTCAGCACATGAACCTGTTTTCAGAACTTCGTCATAACAGGCATACAGAGTATCTGTAATTTTAATATCGTCTTTAAAACGCTTACCCGGTGCCGACACAACAATATATTTTCTCGCTTTATCAGAAGATATAATGTTTTTTACCTGATTTATCGCTTTTGCGTCCGCCATAGAAGTTCCGCCGAACTTACAAACTTTTACCATTATTTTATCCTTCTTCCCTCAAGATAGTATCGTTTTTCAACACCTTCGCCCATAGAAAAAGTTTTTCTGGGCAGAGCGCCTTTTTCAGAAACATATCTGAACAAATCCGATTTGTTCAGTTTTTCAAAAAGTATTCCTATATTGTTGCAGGCGCTGTCAACAAGTTTTTTAAGATTATTTTCGCCGTGAATATAGTCCACCGTGCCACCGTTTTCGGAAATATAACCCTTGATATATCCGTCGACTGCGGAAATGCCGTCAGGCAATGAGTTTTTGCCGTTATAATTTGCAAATTCTCCGCCGGCATACACGCGCATAACTCCGCCGTCTGTTTTTTTAAGACCTTCAAGAAATTTTTTAACGTCTACCCCGCTGACAAAACGGTATATCGGTTCGAAATATATGCCTTCGTCGTAAATATTAACAAACTCGGCAAGAGCATATCTTGCAGGATGAGTCTTTCTTTCTTCGTCGCTCAATGCGGCCTTAACTTCGTTCCAATGCGCTTTTGCCGTTGCAAGCGAGTGATTGCCGTCCCCTACGGCAAATACAAAACGGTCTTCCTTGCCGTATTTAAGTTTAATACGGGCGGGGTCTAAAAGTTTTTCGAATTTTTTTGCAACATCTGCGGAATTTTCTATAAACCAGCCTTCAATATGACCTCCGCCCATATTCAGGTCAAAATCATAAAGTTTTTCATACTTTCCTCTATTTTCATAGAGTGGTTCGGTAATCTCTCTCTTTTCATCGTCGAACAGCACCATTACATGCGGAAACTCCACAGCCGCATCTTTTCTTATTTTAAGCCGCGGAGGAATTCTCTCTTCTATTGTGCCTTCGGTAGCCCTTATAAGAGAACGACTGCCGGCGACATAATCGTATTGTTCAAGATCAACGGCACCTATAAGACCTATCCGGCGTTTAACAAACGGCGTGGAACGCACGGTAAGAATAAAACCTTCGCGCAGTTCCCTGAAAAGTCCTTTAGCGCAGTAATCATCGATATTTCTGTTAATTTTCGCTATTTTTTCATCGGTATTACCGTCGAGATATATTTCCGGAAGAACAAGATCGAGAGTGGTCGGTTTGCCGGAAACAAAGCGCTTCAAAGTTTCCCAGTATTCCGTTTCGCTGGTAAACTGATCGCAGGCGATGCATGCCCATGCAGTCATGTCATCGGTTTCGGGCAAAAGAATTTTGACGGCTTTTATTCCTGTATCCATTGTAATGTCCTTTATTTTTATTTACAGCGCTAAATCATTTGTGTCGATAAACGTCACAGATTAATGATCAGAACTGTTATGATCGCCATAGCCGCCGCAAAACAAATAAATCCGAACTGTTTCCAAAAATTTCTGACTTTTGTCTTTCTGTCTGTATTCTCGGTCTGCGGCTGTCTGAATTTTTCGTTCATAGTCTCCCCCTATTTTCTGGAACCTTCAAGTTCTTGCCAATAATATTTGCTTAAAATTTGTTTCAGCATAACGGCGTCGGCATACCTGGTAATTTTTCCGGCACGCGCTATGGATATGATACCGGATTCTTCCGATACTATCAAAGACACAACGTCTATGGTTTCGGTAATACCGATACCTGCCCTGTGCCTTGTTCCGAGATCTTTGGGTATTTTATCCATGTCCTGCGAAAGCGGAAGAAAACATCCTGCCGCTACGATTTTGGTTCCGCTTATTATCATTGCCCCGTCGTGAAGCGGCGTCTTCGGAAAAAACACGCTCTCTATGAGCTCGCTCGATATATCGCTGTCAAGCGTCACCCCGCTGTCAAGTATCTGGGTGGGAACGTTGTCGGTGGAAAGAACTATAATTGCGCCGATGTCGTTTTTTGACATATCCTGCAGTGCCTTTATAATTTCGGATATGCAGGAATGTATTTTTTCTTCATCGTAAAAATTGCCTTCACCGTGCCTTATATCGAGCATTTTCATGTTCTTGCGCGTCCAAATAAAACGTTTAAGTTCCACCGAATACAGCGCAACTACAATTACCACGAAAAGCGAAGGAACCAGCAAAAAAATAGCCCCGCTTATTTGCTCGTTGAAAACGACTATACCGCCGGAAATTACCGTGACGAATGCAAATACCGCGGCAACTATGCCCGAATTATTATCGAAAAGAAACTTTATCATATAATAATAGAGCACGCTGAACGCCATCACGCTTATCACCACAACAATGGCGAAATCGACGTTACTCGAGAACTTTTCAAAAAATTCGGCAATTCTTTGAGCGATGTTCATTTCTACCTCCTATGCATCCGTCATGATTGAAAAAAGCGTCTGCCACATTGCGGCGTTAGGCTCTGTCCGTCCGATTTTTATATTGTAATCGGCGTCAGTCAGCATGTCGACGGCTTTTTTAAGAGCGCGTTTTTTGAACATAGCGCTCTGCTGCAGCGTTTTTTTGACTGCAAACTCCTTAATTCCGAGAAGGCCCGAAAGCTCTGCAGCGCTTTTGTTGCTTATGGCTACGTGAAGTAGCCGCCGATAATAATTATACACGCTTATCAAAATGCGCTGCGGCGTTTCTCCCTTAGACAACATATCGTTTATGATATTCAACGCCTTATCGAATTTTTTTCTGCCGACACAGTCGGTCATTTCGTAAATTTTATGTTCACTGTCGCGCGAAACCAACAGGTCAACGCACTCGTCGGTGACCGTTCCGCCCGCGGCATAAGCTATAAGTTTATGAGTCTCGCACTCTATTCTCGACATATCGTCAAGACAGTAATCTGCAATGAGCTCCGCAGCCGACCGTTCTATTTCAACGTTTCCCGCCGCGCATTCAGCCGCTATCCATTGCAGGATAACGCGCCTGTCTGCCTTGCCGCAGTCAACCGTAAGAACAGACGGGAATTTTTTAAGCGGTTCCGATATTTTTTCATTTACCACCGCAAAAAGACTTTCTTCCGGCGGGTCGTCGAGAAACTGTTTAAGTTCGCCTTTGAGATCGTTTTTTTCGGGATAAAATTCTCTTATTACGGTAAGACGAAATTTGCTCATAAACGGATATGCTCTAAGCGACGGAACAAGTTCTCCGACAGCGGCCGTACCGTCGAAAAAAGCATAATTCAAGTCCGGTTCGGATATTTTATTTTTTAAAAGCTCCGTAGCACGCGTCCTGAAAAATGCGTCTTCGCCCTCTATAAGAAAGACCGAGCGATCCGGATTCCCGTTTATGTATTTTTTAAATTCGGTATATTTCAAGACCTTTCTCCCACTTATATCATTGTATCATTTTTTTTTCGCTTTTGCAACCAGTTTATAAAAGACTTATGCGGAAAATTCGTAAAAATAATTCCCCCGGCTTTCGGCATCGGCAAAAACCGGATTGCGGCGATAAACGACCTGCTCCGTTGCCCGATAAACAGCAAACAACCGTTCCTCGCAGTCGGCCGCAACCGTTAACCTGTAACTCCCTCCGGCGCCGTAATCTTCAAATCCGCCGCCTAACTCGGAAAATACAATTCCGCGTTCTTCTTCAACGGAAAACTCAACCGCGTAGCCTTTGGCAACAAAACTATAATAAATTTTACCGGCAGACACGCCGTCGCCTGCGCCGCAGAAATAAAAGGTCATATCGGGAAATGATTTTTCAAGCACGGCTTTCTGCAAATCATCCTCTTCTGCGCAAATATAAACATTGTCAAAAGAGAATACGGCGCGGAGACGCGTTATGGCTTGATGGCAATCGGTCTGATACAGACTTTTCGGAAAAAATAATTTGTCTATCCTGCCGATACCCGATGATTTCGCCGCCCGACGCAGCCCCGATAACGACGCGGAAGTAACGCCGTTAACGATAAGAGCGTTTTCGTCTGCCATAATAATTGTAGACATAAATCCGCTGCCCGTCACATATACCTTTATTCTGTCTTTTGCGGCAAAATAACCGATAGCGCTTCCCGCCGCGCACACGGCAGAAAGAACAATAATGACCGCAAATTTTAACGCTTTTTTCAAATTTATGCGATCGGAACATAATATCGCCGCGCCGTAATAAGGAATACAGAATATTCCAAGCGAAAAACCTCCTACAATAAAAAATCCGTAATCCAATGCGGTTATAAGAAAATTAACGCCTTTCAGCAAAAAGCCGCTGACGAAAAGAGTTACATGCGGAATTGCGGCAATACCGCCCAACAAGACAGTGGTAAAAGTCAGAATGTAAAGCACTCCCGAAAAAGGAATAAACACCAGGTTAAAAAGCACCGCAATCAAAGAAACTTCGCCGAATGCGGCAAGACTTACGGGAATGCTTACCGTCTGCGCGGCAAAGACGGCGCCGAGCGACGACGCCAGTTTCGCGGGGAGAAAAAAGAACAGTTTTGCAAAAGGTTTAGAGAGAAATATCATTCCCGCGGCGACAATAAAAGAAAGCTGAAACCCCACGCAAAATACCTGCAGCGGAGAAATCAGCACCACGGCAAGCGCCGCAAGACTTATAGAGTTGATGCCGTCATATTTATTGCCCGTTGCTCCTGCTGCAAGAAGCACTGCCGACATTATTGCCGCCCTCACGGACGACGAAGAAAATCCGCAAACGCCCGAATAGAAAAACAGCGCGGGAACAACTATCAGAAGTCTCAATGTTCTTCCGCAGCGCAATTTTGATAAAATAAAATTAAGAGCAGTCGCCAGAAACCCCACGTGCAGACCCGATACTGCAAAAATGTGAGCTATGCCGGCATTTCTGTAGCCGGTAAGAATTTCTTCATCCATATAATCTGAATTTCCGCACAGCATTGCGTAAGCAACGGCAAACTCTTCACTGCCCAGCCCTTCCGAAAGGGTATTACGGAAAAATAAATTTACTTTTTCAAATACTGTGGGTTTATAATCTGTTTGCGTCAGTTCGTCGGCATTTACATAGGCATCGTATTTGACGTTTTCCGCCATAGGATAAACATTCAATTTATATTCGTAAATAACGTCTTTGTCATAAAGCGCGGCATTGAAAGACACAATGCTTCCTACATCAAAGCCGCTATTGCCCGACACATAAAGATAAATGTCGTAACCGAGCCGGCCGTTATAAGCTCCTCGCACTTGTGCCGAAGTGATGACAAACCGTTCGCCGGAATCCGTTTTACGCGCATCGGAGATTCTTCCCGTAATAAAAAGAGTAGGACTGCCGAGATCGGCATTCTTATAATTTATTGTCTTTAAGGTAAAAGCCCCTCCGCCGAGTAAGAAAACAGTTAAAAAGACCGCCGTAAAAAGTAAATTGCGTTTAAAAAGACTGCATTTTAAACCGAAAATACAAAAAAGGAAAATACATATCAAAAAGACGCATGACAAAAGAATGCACCCGATAATATTTCCGAGCACGGCAAAGCAGGAAAAAACCACACCCGTTACGGCTGAAAGAGCCATAAAAAATACGGGTCTGAAATTCATTATTTTTCTCATAAGCGTTTTTCTTTTGTTTAACGCCTTAATAATACTTAAAACGGTAAAATTTGTCAAATGCAACGGTTGCAAAATCTATATTTTTTTGGTACAATTATTATATAGCCTGCGCTGTTCGATAGGAAAAGCAAAAAAAATCCACAGATAATAATAAAAAGAAAGCCGTTGTCTGTATTGAAGAGCGGAGCTCTTGGTTTTTGTTTTCAAGACCTTTTTAAGAGATGCAGAAACAATAAGCGCGGCATTCGCCTGTTTACGAAACGGGTTATTATTTTCTTTTCCGTCGGCAATCGCGGGTTTTTTAAAAAAATACCCGCAAATCGTTTGCAAAACCCTTTGCGTTATGATACAATATGAAAGCATTTTATGCGGCCTCATGGTCAAGCGGTTAAGACGCCGCCCTCTCACGGCGGAAACTGGGGTTCGATTCCCCATGGGGCTACCAAAAAAGCCGGCTGCGGAAAATTTCCGCAGCCGGCTTTTTTATTTTACATACGATTTAATTTCAACAGCAATTCGCCCGTTTAAGCGTCTATTTTTACCGTCTCGCCGGATTTTATAAGATAATTCTTATATTCAATCTCAACGTAATAATCGTCGGCCGTGGGATTATAAATCATATTGCCGTCGATGCTTGTTTCCAAACGGTAAAATCCCGTGACATAATCGTAAAGCCTGCCGTTAGTGGCAAAATAAAGCTGATCGCCGAATTCCGAAAAACGCTGCAAAATTTCTTCCATTCTGTTCCAATTCGAGTTATCTTCAAACTCATAGCTGTGCCCCCATAAGTAAAACACCAGTGGAACAGTGTACGGTTTTCTTAATTCGATGTTTTTATATTCTTCGATGAGAGCGAATGCCCTTTCGTCATCATGATGGCA
>CAUHGY010000008.1 GCA_959605945.1 uncultured Clostridia bacterium
AAACTTTCTCATACGGGATTTGCAATAAAAAGAAAAAACGATTCTGTTTTCATAGTAGGGGGAGACGACAACGGCGTGCTTTTCGGCGTATATGAATTTTTGCGTTACCAGTTTAACTGGGAATGTTACGCCGCGGATGAAATTGTTCTCGATACGGGCGTCAAAAATAACAAAATATATAATTACGACGTGGTCGAGAATCCGGATATTACATGGCGCATTGCTACAGCGGGAGAAATGAAAAGCAACGAAGTTTATGCCCGCCGCGTGGGGATGAGCATGGAAAGCGATTATCTTATAAATTTCGGCGGTGTGCTGTATCATAATTTTCTGTACGTAATTCCGCAGTCGGTTTACGGCGAGGCCCATGATAATTGGTTCAGCCCCGACGGGCAGCAGCTTTGTCTTACCCGTGACAAGGAAGGGTTGGCTGCGGAAGTTGTGAAGAAAATGAAAGAAACTCTCGCTACAAGCACCGAAGGGTATGCTATAGGTTTTACACAGACGGACGACGGCGGCTGGTGTAACTGTCCTACATGCACGGAATATAAACAGCAATACGGCACCAATGCCGCATCTCAGATACTTTTCATGAACTACTGCTGGGAACTTCTGGAACCATGGCTTAAAGAAAATTATCCCGACCGCGAAGTTTATCTTTATATGTTTGCCTATCAGGACAATACCGATGCGCCGGTCGAGAGAAATGCTGACGGAAGTCTTAAACTCGACGAAAACGGAAAGGCGATACCTATCGATAACTCCATGATTCTCAATAAGAACGTTCATGTCGTTTATGCGCCGATATATTCGGCGGGTTTCCACCCGTACGACGATCTCGAATACAACAGGGCGTACAACGAAATTTTCACGGCATGGCAAGCGTTGACGAGCAACATAATGGTCTGGTCTTACAGCTGGTATTACAAAACGGATTTCTGGCCCTACAACGATTTTTATCAGCTGAGAGAGCAGTATGAATTTTTTACCCGTTCAAACGTAAATTATTTGTTCGACGAGGATTTGTCCGGAGTGCAGCAGTGGACGGATTGGAGCAGACTTAAAATATATCTCCGTTCAAAACTTTCCTGGAACATCAACGCGGATATTACTACCCTGACAAACAATTTTTTCAAAAACTATTATAAAGACGCCTGGCGGACAATGAAACAGCTGTTCGACGAATACACCACATATTACTCATTGCTTATTGAAAGGGAGAACTTGCGCGGTCAGGGCGGACTTCTCGATATAAACAAAGCCGAATATTGGCCAATACAGCTTGTTCATACATGGCTGTCGTATTTTGACCGGGCCTACGAGGATATAGCTTATTTGAAAAACGATAATCCCGAACTTTACGCCACGCTTTATGACCGCATTTGTCTGGACAGCATAATTTACAGATCTCTTTGTGAAAATCTTTCCTATGAAAGTAACTATGTAGGCGACGGAAACACGCTTGAAGAAGATAAAGTTAAATTCGGTATCGCCAACATTGTATAAAACGGATGCGATAACAGGAGAAAAATCATGAAAAAATTGCTATTGGGTATTTTGTCAACTTTATTTGCAGCCTGCTGTTTTCTTGCAGGGTGCGGAGAGCAAGACGTAAAGGCCGAAGTTTCTATCGAACTCAACACTTCCAGTTATGTGCTGAGTGTAGGTGATTTTTATCAGTTGACAGCTGACGTAACCGGTGCTGATGACGCCGATGTGGAATGGGAATCGTCTGATCCGACGTATCTCACGGTAAACTATGACGGGCGGGTGACTGCGCTTAAAGGCACGGACGGTGCGACGGTCAAAGTTACCGCTTCTGTCGGCGATGCGTCCGACAGCTGTGATTTTGAAATAAGAAGCGTCAAGAATTTTCCGAAATTATGCATTGACACACCGGAGATATCGGTTTTCGAAGGAGGAGAGTTTACTTTAAGACCTTACGTCACTTATATGGACGGCAGGGTAGACGGAATAACTTTCGGTTACGAAGTTGCCGACAACACTGTCTGTAAAATAGAAGACGGTGTTTTGACAGGTATTAAACAGGGTCAGACAACGGTTACCGTCTCAGCAACTTATATGGAAGAACTTTTGGAAGAAGAAATAGAAGTAACCGTAAAAGAACCGGAAGCTTTCTTCATAAAACAAACCGAAATCGTTTTGAATAAGTCGGTCGTAAATACGGGAGACATAACGGAAACGCAGCTCACGGTAGGCTATTTCAACCGTCCCGAAAGCACTGACGTAACTTGGTCGTCCGACAATCAGGCAGCCGTCACGGTGGACGATGACGGTGTGATACGCGCCGTAGGTATCGGAAAGGCAAAAATAACCGCGGTCGCAAATTATGAAGATATGGAATCCCTTACTGCGAGCGTCAACGTATATGTGGAAAAATCTGTTGTCGCGGGCGTAATCGATCTCGGAACGCTCGATCTCAGCGGAGATATAACCAACATTATGTTTTCCGATATAGGATTAGATTCTTATGCTGACGACGAAGTCAAAGTATACGATGCAACGGTAGGCAACGAATATCCCGCCGAGGTAGGCGAAACCGGTGTGGAAATTATAAATTCTGCGGTAGCGGAAGGGTATCAGTCTTTGAAGATAGAACTGTCCGACAGGATAATCACCGTCAGCGCGCTTGCAATAAGCAATGATCTTTCCATTCCTATCGCCGGTTCGGACGGGAAAGCGTCTTTTTACGTTCTTAAAGACTCGGGTTCGCTCGGAAGCAAAGATTATTCGCTCACGAAAGAAGTCATAGACGGAAGAGATGCTTATAAATTTTCCATGACGGGCGCCCGCCGAGCCGATCCGCTGCGGGTTTTCGGGGTGGACTCCCAATGGGTGAAAGACAATAATATAGCTAAACTTTCATTCAAAGTCATGTATCCGGATACGCGTGCCAACATCGGCAACGTTGCGATATTTTTTCTTTCCGAAGACAATGTGCAGCAGTGGGCTGTTTCGCTGCACATGGCGCACGAAATTTCTCAGAACGGCGGCAATATCAGCATTTACGACGAGAATGGCTCCCGTCTGACCGGCGTGCCCTCAAACGGATATGAAAATAAGTGGTATACGGTGGAGATAAACCTGCAGAACGCGGAATCGCTGGACTGCAAATACGACAATCTTAACATAAAGATCGTCGATGAAAGCAATATGGAACTATATATTGCCGATGCAACTTTCCTGAAAGACACAACTTACACCGTGCGCCATCATAAGAGTAACGGAGACGGAACTTACACTTTGACGGATGTTTTTGAAAACGTCAGCGCGACAGTCGGTTATAATTCTCTGCCGATTATGGATTACGGCGACGAGTACTATGCGCGCCAGGACGTGAACGATTTCAGTTACTATTTTTCGGAAGATGCGTCTGAAAACGTTTTCGACGTTTACTATGAACTCAAAACGGTCGAAGTGGAAGAAATCCCCGTTTCTTATCTCGGCAGCGAACTTGACGGAGTTTATTTTACCGCCGACGGCGATGCGCAGATAAACCTTACCGAAGTCATGCTTGACGGGGAAAAAGCGTATTCTTATACCGCGTTTGAAAGCGGCACGTCTCTGACGCTGAAAAATATAGATGCGTCAGAAATAAAAGCCGAGGGGTATAACGTTTTCAGAATAGATATTCGCACCGACAGCGAAAATCCCGAACAATTGATTGAAGACCTGATATTCAAATACGGCGGC
Organism: uncultured Clostridia bacterium; assembly: GCA_959605945.1. Taxonomy (GTDB): domain Bacteria; phylum Bacillota; class Clostridia; order Christensenellales; family Borkfalkiaceae; genus UBA1259. Next base: position 3,715 of record CAUHGY010000008.1, read on the forward strand.
GGCGCGGCGGGCGTGTCCGTAAACTGGGGCGGAACCATAGCAGAAAAAGCAGCGATGGCAAACATGGATTATATCAGACTATACGGGGAAGACGGCAGATATTTATATTACTATTCGCTTGCAAATAAACTCATCAACGGCGGTGAATGGCATACGGTTGAATTTACTCTTCCCGATCCGCAGAACACCGAAAACGGCGTTGCGATCGAACTGTACACAAACGTTGTCGGAAGAACAATATATTTCAGAAATCCGACGTTTGCCAAAGAGGTGGAAAGCGTTAACATATCTGCTGACGATGACGAAACGGAATTCTTTTTCGGAAAGGCGCAGGGAACCGAAAACAGCACATTATTGATTGAAAGATATGTTGCGGGCAGAAAAGCGGTTGCTTACACTGCAAATGTAAACGGTTGGGGTCTCACATTCCTTAACACAACGGCGGAAGATATAATTGCAAACTCATTTGCAAAATTCCGTGTGGATATTTACTCGCCGGACGCTTCAGCGTATGATTTGAACGGATTGCAGCATACGGTCAGCGTATACGGGTTGAACAATGCGTTTAACAGACCTTTATTCCAGGGAGCAGCCGGCAACGAACAGTATTACAGACTGTATGATGAACAGGGCAATCAGGTTAAAGAGTTGTCTGACGGTTTATACGGGCAGTGGTTAACTCTTGAATACTCGGTCCGCGATGTTAAGGCGACCCTGAACGACGAAATCAACGGTTTCCTGTTGCATATTTACAGCGGTACAATTGCAAAGGACAGAACTGTTTATTTCTCTGATCCGAGATTTGTCATGAATGATGCAATGGAAATTTCTTTCAGTGACCCGTCGCTTAAAGCTACGTTCGGAACAAGCAGTCAGACGGCAGCCGGCGTACGGTTTACCGAAGCCGGCAACGTAGCGGGTAAAAACGCATATGCTTTGTATGACGATATGAATTTGAATTCTGCCGATGCGCTGGCGAATGCGGCGTCTGTCACGGTGCTTAATCTCACTGCAGAGCAGATCCGGTCCTATAATTTGCAGAGTTTAAGGATAAAGGTGTATTCGGAGAGTGCTGAACAATTCAACCTTGCGAATCTGTTTTTCAAAATATACGGCGGCAATGCCGGCGAATACAGACTTAACAGCTTGAATATGTCCTTAGCCGTTAAATCCGCTGCGATGTATGCAGCCGACGGAAGAAGAATTTTCGATCCCGTATACGGCGAATGGCTGACTCTTGAATTCAATCTTGCCGATACGGGCGACACGGCTTACGGCGGAATTTGCGTCGAACTTTATGTGGGCAGAGGGTTTAAGACAGATATGAATCCCGTTTATTTCGCCGAAGCCGAGTTCGTCGAAAAGTCAGAAGTTACGGTTGCCGGAGAAATAGCGGGAGCGAAACTTGAAAGCAAGGGAGCAAATTTCATCACTTCTGTGGGCAGTTACGCGGGTAAGGATAACGTATACCGTTATGAAATGCCGGTTGCGAAAGAAGTTATAACGTTGCAGGGCGTGACGGCGGAGCAACTTACAGAAAAAGGTTACACCAAATTTTTAATCGATGTTTATTCGCCGTCCGCGGAAACTATAGATCTAAACGCGCAGTTTGCATTCATGATAGCCATAAGCGGAAGTCCGCAATGGGGATATCACACTTACGCGACAAAGGTTGTGGCGGTTAACGCCGGTATCGTCAGATTCCTTGACTTGGACGGGAACGCCTTATATAACGACAAGACATCGCTCGGATACGGCACCTGGTATACTATGGAAATCGACATTTCGCAAAAAGTCGATACTCTTAAAGGATTTATTTTCGAACTGACTACTTTGAGCGGCGGAACATCGGTTTATCTTGCAAATGCAAGATTTGCCTGATAAAGCAAATGCAAAACGCGGTTCGGGGATACAGAGTGTATTCCCGAACTGTTATTTAAAGATTGTATTCGTTATTTAAAAATATTGCAAACGGACGGCGGATAGTGTATAATATTAAAACAGACAGAGCCCGGATTGCAAAAAGGTTGATTATGGAATTAGGAACTACGCTGTTGTTTGAAAAAGAAACGGGACTTGAAAAGTCTGCCGCGTCAGCCGCTAAGGCAGGGTTTAAATATATCGATTTCGATCTTACAGGTCTGTATGACTGCGATATAAAAGACGAGGAAAAAAATTTTTTATCCTATAAAAAAACATTGGAAAGTCTGGGGCTTTCGGTCCGCCAGGCACATGCACCGTATTTGAAATTTCTTTCACATGACAAAAAAGATGTGGAAAATTTCGACCTTTACGGCAAAGTCACCGCCGCCGTTCGCCGCGCGGCCGTTCTCGGGGCGAAATATCTTGCGTATCATTGTTACGTTCCGTACACTAAGGGGCAGAAAGAAGGTAAAGAATGCTACGATTACGATAAGGTCGCGGAAGAAAATTTTAGATTTAACGTTGATTTTCTATATAAACTTAAACCTACGCTTGAAGAATATAATATAAAACTCGCACTTGAAAACATCGTTGCCTATGATTATACTAAGAGAGCGCACGCGCCGACGGTGTGTCATTATTCACGGGAGTGCAACCGTTTTATCGACGAGCTGGGCGACGAAAATTTTTGCGTCTGTTTTGATGCCGGGCATCTTAATCTTTGTGAAGGCGAGAATTTTGCTCAATTCACGGCGGCGCTCGGAAATCGTATCGAAATTTTACACCTGCACGATAACTTCGGGATTCAGAACGATTGGTTCGGTGAGCTTGACAGGCATTTGCCTCCTTTCGTAGGCTCGCTTAAATGGGATAAACTGTGCGAAGCGCTGAAAAATATAAATTTCAACGGCGTATACAGTTTTGAATGCAGTTCTTACGGATTGCCTGTGTTTTTAGACAGAGAATACGAATATATTTACGATTGCGCAAATATAATTTTCGGTAACCAAAGTGAAAAAATCAATAAATAAGGGGTGTTGTTATGCCGGAATGGGCAGTATGTTTGTTAAGAACGTGTCTTGCGGTAGCGCTGGGTTGTTTTATAGGTTTTGAGCGCAAAATGCGATTTAAAGAAGCGGGTATGCGCACGCATTCTATTGTCTGTGCGGGCGCATGCATTTTTATGCTTGTTTCGAAATACGGTTTTGCCGACAGCGCGGATTTTGACGCTTCGAGAGTAGCCGCTCAGATTGTATCCGGGATAGGTTTTTTAGGCGCGGGCGTTATAATGTACCGGAAGAATACGCTGCACAATCTTACTACTGCGGCAGGAATTTGGGCGACGGCGGGCATAGGCATGGCTTCGGGCGCAGGTTTGTATATTTTAGCTTGCGGAGGAACGGCGATTATAGTTTTTGTGCAGTTTATCATGCATTCAAGGCTGAAAATATTCAGAGTCAGACAGAACAGCAAGCTGCGTATATCTTTCCGTTATTCCGAAGAGTGTGCGGGCAGAATAAAAGATATTTTCGAAATCGATGATTTTAAAAATCTAAACAGCCGCAGAGAAGGCGGCGAGATGGTTTGTACAGTAGTTTTGAATCTGGAAAAAGAAATCAAAGCGGAGGATATTCTTGCCATTATGGACGGCGATTCGGACATAATCAGCATAGACCGCGCCGACGATGAAATATAGTAAAAAAATTATGAAATATAATAAAAAGAGGTTTTTATGAAAGATTGGCTAAAAAACGCCGTATTGTATCAGATTTATCCCACGAGCTTTTACGATTCCGACGGAGACGGTATCGGCGACCTTAAAGGCATCGAGAAAAAAATGCCTTATATCAGCGAATTGGGGGTGGACGCCATATGGCTTAATCCCTGTTTTTTGTCGCCATTTAAAGACGGCGGATACGACGTGGCCGATTACAGGGCGATAGATCCCAGATTCGGCACGATGGCGGATATGGAAAGTCTGATTTCCGCTGCTCAAAAGGCCGGTATAAAAATATTTTTGGATCTCGTTATCGGGCATACTTCGTGGGAGCACGCGTGGTTTAAAAAATCTGCGGAAAAAGACAGGAATAAGTATTGGGATTATTTTATCTGGACAGACAATATTTTTAATACATATAAAAATAAGACAATTTCCGGACTTTACGACAGGGACGGGTGTTATTACGTCAATTATTATGCCTGTCAGCCCGCATTGAATTATGGCTTTAACAGCCTGGAAGACGACGGGGACAACCCCGACGGATATTCTACGGGTGAAAAATGGAAAATGCATTATACCGATCCGAGACTCGAGCCTCTGCGCAACGAAATAATCGATATTATAAAGTATTGGCTGTCAAAGGGTGTTGACGGGTTCAGGGTGGATATGGCAAATTCGCTTGTGAAAGGCTGTGTTTACGATTCAGAGGAAGACAGGGATATTGAAGGCCTTAAATGGGTGTGGGATAAAATATTTTCTGCAGTAAAAAAGGATTACCCGCAAGCGATTTTTATCGCCGAATGGTGCTGCCCGGAAAACGCTGTCGGCAAGTGCGGGTTCGACGTGGATTTCATTGCCCACGACAATGCCGCATGGAACGACCTTTTCAGAAACGAGAAGGGCACGAATATTATTTCGGTTTTTGAAAAAGGGGATAACTACTTTTCCGCAAACGGAAAGGGCAGCATTGTCCGTTTTCTTGAAGAAAGCCGTATATTGAATGAAAAAATCAAACACAAAGGTGTTTTTTCGGCAATATCCGGCAGCCATGACGAGATAAGACTGGCTACCGGCAAAAATACGGACGAACTGAAAACGGCTTTCGCGTTTCTTTTGACGTTTAAACACATGCCCTTTATATATTACGGCGACGAGATAGGCATCGAACATAATTTCGGCGTAAGCAGAGACGGCGGGTTTATCAGAACGGGTTCGCGTACGCCGATGCAGTGGAACGAAACAAAAAACCGCGGTTTTTCAACTTCGGACGATCCGTACCTGCCTGCGAACGATAAAATAGGATGTTCTGTCGCGGCGCAGGAAAAAGATTCCGATTCTCTTCTTAATACCGTGAAAAAACTGATTGCGATAAAGAAAAAATATTCTTGCATGAATATGGACGGCGATTTTGAACTTATCGAGTGCGAGAACGGCGGATATCCGCTTATATATAACAGAAAAGACGATAATTGCAGCATAACCGTGATCATCAATCCGTCAAATTCGCACGTTTCGCGCAAGATTTCGTACAGCGAAGTATTGCTGTCGTCAAATTGTACCTTTGAAAACGGCTCCGTAAATGTATCCGGTACCGGTTTCGCGGTTTTAAAAAATTAATTTTCTCCGGAAGCCGGCGGCAGGATAATATTCTGCCCGGTAGGATAAATCACAATAAAAAACCTGTCTGTTTTAAGCGGCAGGTTTTTTATTATGCTATAAGCGGCGTATATGGATTGATAAAAAATCTAAAATGCGCTAATTACGTTTAATAGTAAATGAATTGCTCGTTTTTATTTTGCAAAAACGCTTATACTATGCAAAAATAATTTTTTTGCGCGAAAAATTTATTTTCCTATTGACAGACGTCAAATGTGCTGTTATAATAATTTATACAATAATAAAATAGAGGTTTTTTATGGTCAAGGTAAAAATCGGTGTGCTCGGCGCTTACAGAGGAATGTCTATGATAACTTTCTGCGAGAAATATCCGCAGGCGGAACTCGTTGCTGTTTGCGATAAATCCGAAGAAGCGCTTGAAAAATGTCAGGAATGCATAGATGCGTGCGCTTATCCGTGCCGTCCCAAATTATATAAAAATTTCGAAGATTTCATAAAACACGATATGGACGCCGTTGTCCTTGCAAATTATGCCAACGAACACGCGCCTTTTGCAATAAAATGCCTCAATGCCGGCAAGCACGTTATCAGCGAAGTTTTACCCGTTCAGACTATGAAAGAGGCGGTCGAACTTGTGGAGGCCGTAGAAAACAGCGGCAAGGTTTATGCTTATGCCGAAAACTATTGTTATATGCCCGGACCTACCGAAATGCGCAGACTGTACCGTAAAGGCGAGCTCGGTGAATTTCAATACGGAGAGGGGGAATATGTACACGACTGTTTAAGCATATGGCCTGACATAACTTACGGAGACGAAAATCATTGGCGCAACAATATGTATGCAACCTTTTACTGCACTCACAGTCTCGGACCGTTGATTCACATAAGCGGGTTAAGGCCTGTAAAAGTTGTCGGTTTCGAATTGCCTTTACAGCAGAGAATGGTAGACGTCGGTTGCAAAGGCGGAATGGGTTCGGGCGGTATCGAGATGGTTACGCTTGAAAACGGCGCTGTCATCAAGAGCTATCACGGCGGCGGAATGATAAGGAAACCCGACTCGATATGGTATTCGGTATACGGCAAGAAAGCCAGCATAGAGTCTGACAGATGGACGGAAACGTCTCAGAATGTTTTTCTGTGCAGAGACGGTGCCGAAAAACCGGAAGGATATTTCCCCGAGCCTGCCGATACTTCGGAAATTGCTAAAGAGATGTCCGGGCACGGCGGCGGCGATTTCTATACCATGCACTATTTCATCCAGAAGATTTTGAAAAATCCCGTCGGGGAGGAAAACAGCATTGACGTTTACGAAGCGCTTAACATGTTTCTTCCCGGGCTTTTGGCATATAAATCGATTCTCGGCGGCAATGTGCCGGTAGAAATTCCCGATTTAAGGAAGAAAGAAGAGCGCGATAAATACAGAAACGATACTTTCTGTACCGATAAAAAGGTTGCGGGGGATATGTATGTTTATCCTCATTCTTCGGGCGAAGTAAAAGTAGATTCCGCGGTTTATGGCAAAGTAAAGTCCATGCATAAGCGCGGTAGCGAGTATGATAAAGCCGTCTATAAGAAATAAAGGAAATTTCGATGGAAAAATTATATGATTTCAAGCGCAGGCTTTCGGAAGTGCACAGAAAGAATTTACGCGACTTTTCCAAAAAACCCGCGAACAATGAATATGTTTTGTCCGACGGTTTGATTATCGCCCTTCCCGAAGATGCGGGCGAAGTGCTTCTTACGGCTGCTGAAGATTTTGCGGACTATCTTCTGGTTTCGCACAGAATTTCGGCCCGCATCGCTTTTTCCGAAAAAGGCGATATAGTTTTCAGTAAAATACCGTGCGGCAATTTGACGCCGCAGCAGAAAATGTTTTGCATAGTGGAAACGGGAAACGGTATAACCGTTAAAGCTTATCACGAAAGAGGGTTTGCTCAGGGGCTTTATAAACTTGAAAAAATCATGAATGTGCGGCGCGCGCCTTATGTAAAGAAGGGAACAGAGAAATATGCTCCGCTTTTTTCTCCGAGAATGACCCATTCCGCGATGGCAAAAGTAATGTTCAACGACGGATATCTTTCGCAGATTGCTCACAGCGGGCTTGACGGAATTGTAATTTGCATAACCGGCGTCAATAAATCGCGCGTCGGCTATCTCGATTTTCAGGATTTGTGCCGGCGTGCCGCTAAATACGGTCTGGACGTCTATGCTTACAGCAATTTGAAAAGCGATGTTTACCCTGCAGACAGCGGAGCCGAAGAATATTACGACAAAGTTTTCGGCAGCGTTTTTAAAAATTGCCCGCAGCTTGCCGGGCTTATATTAGTGGGCGAAACGCTGAGATTTCCGAGCAGAGACCCGCATACCAACGGAAAATTGCAACTTGAAACGGCAAGCTATGAAATTCCGTCCGATAAACCTAATCCCGGATGGTGGCCGTGCGAAGATTATCCTTTGCTGGTTACGAGAATCAGAGATTCCGTCAGAAAGTATTCGCCGAATGCAGATATAATTTTCTGGTCCTATAATTGGGGTTATGCTCCTGCGGAAGACAGAATTAAGATGATAAACTCTCTGCCCGAAGATATCAGTATGCTTGTGACGTTCGAGATGTTCGAAAAATACGCCATGAAACACGGGGCGGGATATTGTTCGGATTATACGCTTGCGGTTGCGGGCCCCGGTAAATATTATTTAAGCGAAGCCGAAGCTGCGGCTAAACGCGGTATACGCCTTTACGCAATGACGAATACTATGGGCAGAACATGGGATTTCGGCACAGCTCCTTATGAACCTATGCCGTATCAGTGGATAAAAAGATACGAAGGGCTTAAACAATCCCATAAAGACCATAATCTGAGCGGCATTCTTGAAAGTCATTCTTTCGGATTGCAGCCGTCGATAATTTCGGATTTGGCAAATGCCGTTTTTTCACAGCCCGAAAAAGACTGTGATAAGCTGTTGGAACAGGTTTTGACAGAGCATTTCGGCGATGCGGATATTCCGTTTTTGAAAAAAGCGTTAAAACTATGGAGCAAAGCGATAACTCATTATATCCCGTCTAATGAAAATCAGTACGGCGCGTTCAGGATAGGGCCGGCATATCCCTTCAATTTCGACAAGATGTTTATGCCGGAGCCGCAGTGCGAATGGGCGATAGTGGAGGGCATGATTATGCCTGATTACGAGTTCGAATATCTTGATTTTTCCACTCCGCCTATGATGCGTACGGCGGACGAGCTTAAATCAATAGAAAAAATGAAAGAACTTCTCGACAGAGGAGTAGAGATTCTTCAGCAGTCGGAAAGCAGGGATGACAATTATTTAAGACTGATAAATCTCGGTAAATATCTTTCTCACGTCACTCAGTCGGGAATAAACGCCAACAAGTGGCACGTGCTTAAAACACGCATAAGATCGGGAACGGATAAATCCGAGGTTCTGAGACTGATAGGCGAAGCTAGGCGGCTTCTGGAAGCGGAATGCGTCAATGCGGAAGAAACTCTTCCCATTGTCAGGGCCGATTCTTCGCTCGGTTTTGAAACGGATATGGATTATATAGGTGACGCCGCACACATTGAATGGAAACTGAAACAAGTAAAATATGTACTCGACGTTGAACTGACAGAGTACGAAAAGCGGGTTAATTTCAATCTTTTCTGATTTACGATAGTGAAAAAAATAAATTTACGATTGTGTAAAGACTTTAAGCTCAGGCAATGTTAGAATAAAAACAGAAACGGCAGGGGAAATGCAATGTTTTAATATAGCGAAAGGTTAAAATCAATATTAAATGCACCCTCCCTCTCAAACATTGAAAATGTTTGAGGGGGGGGGTGCAAGCTTTTTTAAAAACATAAAGTCAGACTCTCTTTACCGTTTCATAAGTTCATTATGATTTAAAAGCAAAAAAAATACGCGGTAATGCAAAAACGGGCGAAAAAAGGCGATCTGTCCGAGACAGAAATATAAAATGAAGTCTGAAACGAGTATTATCGAAGCGTTGCTTTGTTGTACTAATAAATATTATATGCAGGAGGTTTTTATGAAAAAGAATAAGATGAGAGTATTTGTATGCGCAATGTGTCTTATCATTGCTGTCGCAAGTATGACTGGGCTTTTTGCGTGCGGAGGCCCGAGCGGCGGCGAACAGGTGGACGATACTCGAACGCAGCTTTACGTGGCTACTTACGGCGGCGGTTACGGTACGGCATATCTCGTAGACCTGAAACAGCGTTTCGAAGAAGCGTATAAAGACAGAGAGTTTGAACTCGGCACCGGCAAAAAAGGCGTTCAGGTGCTTTATCAGGACGACAAAGATGATTATGTTGCCGACGCATTGGTGGACAATATCGCCTATGAAGACAACGAAGTTTTCCATCTTTCGGGAGACGCGCTCAACAAGTTTCTTGCGAGCCCGGAGATACAGATTGCCGATTTAACCGATATTATGGACGATCCGCTGACCGAATTCGGCGAAACGAGAACTATTGAGGATAAACTTCGTCCCACGCAGATCGAGCATTATAAACGCGACAATAAGTATTATTCACTGCCGTTTATAGAATCTGCACTCGGAATAATCTATGATGAAGAGGTTTTCGAAGAAAATACTCTTTTTATAGCCAAAAACGGTGCTCCGAGCGAAAGATTGCAAGAGGGGGGATCTTTCTCCGGTCAATATAAATGGACGAAAACCGGGGAAAAATCCGCGGGCCCTGACGGAGAATACGATACGTTTGACGACGGTTTTCCCGCAACGCTCGACGAGTTTGAGCAGCTTATCGCTCAGATGAAAAAAATGGGCGTTAAATCGATTATCTGGACCGGACAGTACGGGGATACTTATTCTTCTTTCCTTCCGCGCGCATTTCACGTAGATTATCACGGAGTTGACGAATTCAGACTGCTATATGACGCAGGTGGAACGACCGGTCAGGATACGAGAATCGTCACAGGCTTCAATGCCGACGGCTCTCCCATAATCGATACCGTGCATGTAGACAGCAGCAATTTAAAGCAACTTTCAAAACAGGCGGGCTATTATTACGGACTTAAAATGTTTGAGATAATTCTTAAGTCCGGTACTGTTTCGGACTACACCTGGCAGGATCTTTCACAGGTCAGAACTCAGGAAAGATTTCTGGCAAGCAACAGAGCTATGGGCGAAAGTCCGATAGCCATGATGATAGACGGAACGTGGTGGGAACAGGAAGCCGAAAGCGCCGGTATTTTCAAAGACCATGCTGCCATATATGAAAATGCGGCTAAGGAAGATAGGCGTTTCGGCCTGATGCCCATGCCCAAAGCTACCGAAGGCGATATCGGTAAACATACCATACTCGGCGGCGGCGGAAGCATTGTAGTGAAAGCCGGGCTTTCTCCCGAAAAAGAAGCGCTTGCAAAGCTGTTCATTAAATTCTCGTTAAGCGACGAATCTCTCAGGCGTTTTACTTCCATAACCAGTTTGCCAATGGGATATCTCTACGAGATGGAAGAAGAAGATATGGAGAATATGACGTATTTCGCCAAGCAGTATTGGGAAGTTTATTCTTCTTCCGACATTGCTTACGAATATATTCCCGCTGAACAGGCTTCCAACGGCGAATTGAACGATCTGCGTCAGAAACTTATGTATTTGTGGGCGGAAAAACCGGACGGTACCAGATACAGTCTTTTCCCGCTTGAAGTGCATTATAACAACGTCAGCGTAAAAGACTTTTTCGAGGGATTGGAGAGATACGCTTAGCTTCCCTTTTTGAAAAACGACTTATCTAACAAAAAGGAGAATTGCCTGGGGTGAAAAAACTTTTATTAAAAGCATTTTTTCCGATAAAATGGCTGTTTGCTAAAATCAACGGCTGGATTTACGACCTGCGGGTGCTTGTGCACTCGCGGGTGCGTAAAAACAACGCCAAAGATGAACGTAAAATCGGAAAAAATTACAACAAGACGCTGGATTTGATTTTTTACTGCGGTTTTCTTGCCGTACCGCTTGTTATGTTCATTTTGACGAACATTGTCATAAACGGCAACGCCATTGTTCTCGCATTCCAGAAGTACGAAGGAAACAAAATAGTTTTTGCCGGGTTTGAAAATTTTATTACCCTGTTTAACAATTTCTTTTACGACGTTGCTTATCAGGACATGCTTTGGCGCTCACTTCTTATTTATGCGGTCACGACCGTCATCGGCACTACCGTTCCGATAGTTTTTTCTTATTATGTTTACAAGAAACTGTTCGGGCATAAATTGTTCAAAATAATGCTTTTTATTCCGACCATTCTTTCTTCGATTATAACCGTCTCCATGTTCAAGATGGTCGCGAACGAAGTTATTCCCGCAGTGTGGCTGAAGCTTACGGGAAATCAGATATCGCCGTTGCTCAACGATCCCGGAACTACCTTTCAAACGATACTTTTCTACACCGTATGGATGGGACTGGGCGGAGGACTGCTCACTCAGCTTGCGGCAATGAACACGGTTGACCCTTCGGTAACCGAATCGGCACAGCTTGAAGGTATCGGTTTTTTTCAGGAACTGTGGCATATTGTTTTGCCGGCCTGCTACGAAGTTCTTGCACTCGGATTCATTACGGGTATAGCGGGTATATTCACCAACACGCTTAATCTGTATTCATTCTTCGGCAGCGGCGCTCCGGCAACTACGAACAACCTGGGGTATTTTTTCCAGTTGCGCACAATAGAAGCTGAAATGATGGATTATCCTTATCTTTCTGCCTGGGGTGTAACTATCACGCTTATAGCTACGCCGCTAACACTGCTTTTAAGACACGTTATTAATAAATACGGACCTTCGGAGGACACTCATGAAAAGAAAAAGCATCGCGCGTAGAAACTTTACCGTGGCAACGGTGATAATATTCATAGTTCTTTTAATATACGTCGTGTCCGTTTTGGCGATGTATGTCTGGGCGTTCGGCGCGTCGTTAAAGACCAACATGCAGTTTAATAACGACGTGCTTTCCTGGCCGTCCGGCTGGCCGTGGGAATGGGCGTGGAGTAACTTTATTACAAGTATGCGCGAAATTAAGGTTGACGTTGTTCTTCCCGATTACAGGGGATATGTTTATTATCCCACTATGCTGTGGAACTCTTTTCTGTATACGGTAGTCGGCGCCCTTATCAATAACCTTACGCTTTGGCTTGTCGCTTATCTGGTCACAAGGTACAGCCGCTATAAATTGAGCAAGATACTTTTCACTATGAATATAGCGCTCATGACCATACCGGTTATCGGAAATCTGCCGTCTGCTCTTGCAGTTTATAAAACTCTCGGCTGGCATGACAACTATCTGTTCATAATCTTTAACAATATAGCGTTTACCGGCGTTTATTTTCTGTATTTCTGCGCATTTATAAGAGGACTGGGGAATGAATATTACGAAGCAGCGTATATCGACGGTGCGGGGAGATTCACCTGTATGTGCAAAATAGCTTTTCCGTTGACTGCGTCAATGTTCTTTGTCATATTCCTTCTGAATGCCGTAGTGAGATGGAACGATTATATGACGATGGTAATCTGGATGCCGAATCATCCTACGCTGGCTTACGGCGTATATGAAACGAGCGTTTCACGTTCTTCCACGCTTAGTTTTCCGCCTTTGCAGATAGCTGTATGCGTAGTGCTTATGCTTCCCATACTCTTGGTTTTCCTGCTGTTTCAGGATGTATTCATGGGTAACCTTAGGTTAGGGGCGCTTAAAGGTTGACGGCTCATTGCTAAGAAGAGCGCGGGGTTTGTCGATATATGATATAAAATAAAAAAGGAGAAAATAATGAAATTGACGAGGTCAGAACTTAACGGTTGGAAAAAAATATGCTTTATCGCATTGTTTTTTCTGAGTATAAGTTGCTTTATCGCTGCTGCACTGCTTGGTTATTCGCCTGCTGTCGCCGTTGAGAGCACGGTGACGGATAACGGTATAGAACAGCAATACAATCTCGGTGAAGAAATTACGATTCCGAAAGGGAAAGTTACGGTTGACGGCACGGATTACGAAGTTCAGCCGATCGTATATTATCCTGACGGAAGGGCGTTTTTACAGCAGAAAATCACGATTGACCAGATAGGCAGATATACTTTGGAATATTCTGTCGAAGTCGGCGGGAAAATTTATGTAGCTACCGACGAGTTTTTCGTGTATGATTATCTGTTTGTCAATTCCGCTACAGGTCAGCCGCTTAAATACGGCGAGAAGGAAGGATATGATGCCGAAGGTGTTATGTTCAGCGTCTGTCCGTCGGAAACTGTTCTTTATAACAATATAATCGATTTAAATACTTACGGACCTAACGACGTGCTTGTCAAGCTGGATGCAATTCCCGATGAAAAAGGAGTGCCGGAAGCAAGAGATCTCTATATCAGACTCACCGATGTTTATGACCCGACTAACTATATAACGGTCAGAAACAGGCGTGCTCCTACGATAGAAGACCAGAATGCAAGTTATGTTACTGCTTCTCACGGCGATGCTCCGCTTTCGGGCTGGAGCGGGACGGTATTCTATCAGGGACATGAAAATTACGGCGCCGGCGGCTGGAACGGACTTAACGGAAACTGGGATCAGACAAGCCCTGTGGAAATCAGATTCGATTATGCCAACAGCACCATTTATTCCTACGTCAAAAAATTCAATTCACTCAATAAAATAGTGGATTTTACGGCAGATTTCGGCGAAAACGTTTGGCATGGATTTACGACGGGCGAAGTTTATCTCTCGATTTGGGCGGATACCTACGCAACTTCCAACATACTGGATCCGTTTAACGGGATAATTCTTGAAATCGGCGGACAGGATCTTTCAGAGGGCGTTGCCGAAGACGGAACCGTTCCTTCCGTGAAAGTAACGGAAACCAAAGCTCCTGAAATCGACTTCGGCGAGTATGAAGACGAATACAATATTCCCGACGCCATGATAGGGTACGCTTATAAAGTTTTCGACAGTAATTTTTATTCTGTTTACGGAGAGGAAAAACTTTCCACGCATGTTTATTACGGATACAACACTTCGTCGCGTTATGAAGTTCCTGTCGTAAACGGCTGTTTTACTCCCGATGTCGACGGCGTTTATACCATCGTATATTCGGTTATTGACAGGTTTGGAAATTATGCAGAAACGTTGCTTGACGTTTACGCTCAGAAACATTCGGATGCAGGACTTGAAGTGACGGTAGACGGCGTTGAAGATCATAAATCCGGTTTTGTAGGTCATGTATTTACAATCCCTTCTGTTGAAGACGTAGTTGTAAGCGGCAATCTCGGCAACGTTACCGTTTCCGTTTCTGCTGAACATGCGGAAAGCGGCACGACAATTGAGTTGGAAACCGATTCGTTTTTGCCTACGGTCGGCGGCAAATGGGAAATAACTTATATCGTTGTTGATTATAACGGAAGAGTTGGTTCGTTTACTTACAATGCACAGATAGATGTGGATGATGAAGTAATATTCGGTGAAGTGGAAAATCTGCCCGAATATTTCATAGTCGGCACAAAAAATCCCGTGCCCGACGTGCTGGTTACCGATTATAACGACGGCGGAAGCGTTTATGCGGCGGAAAGCGTTTATATAGAGAAAGACGACGTGAAAATCGCCGACGTTACCGACGGGTGGTTTACCCCTGAAACTGCAGGAGAATACTATGTGGTTTACGGTGCAACTTCGTCCGTCGGCACATCGTCAGAAAAGAAAGTGCCGGTTACGGCGGTAGACGTCGGTTTCTGCACGGATAATTTTGATTTTTCAAAATATTTTTACTCTCCTGCCATAATCAGTACGGATAAAGACAGCTCCAGCGTTTCTTTCACCGTGCCGGTAAACGAAACTGTGGATTTCATCAGACCTGTCGATACGAAAAACTTTAATTTTACTTTCAATATCGGAACGGCTTCGCAGAGCGCTTCGTCTGTACTTATTACACTTACTGACCTAAATAACAAAGAGCAGAAAATTACACTTGAATTTGTAAATGCGGGCGGCAGCATCGCTCTGAAATTAAACGGCGGCGCGTCTAATACTCTTGAAGGTTACAGGTTTGGGGGAGGTGCGGATATTCCCGTTATAATAAAGAACGGTGTGGTTAGTATAGGTAAATTTAATTTTACCATCGGCAATTATGCCGGAAGCACCGCAGCATATGACGGGTTTGACAGTCTTGTGGCCGAACTTTCCGTTTGCTGCGTTGCGGAGACAGGCGTGACGGGTAACGGCACCGTAATAGTAAAAGATATAAACGGGCAAAGCTTTTACAATGAGATAGCCGATTATATTGAGCCGAGAATCGTCATGAGCGAATCTTTGAAAGGGAGAGTTCTTGTTTCGGAGACGATAAAAATCGCTCATTCAACCGTTGTGGACGTTCTCGATGCCTATTCTTGGGCGAAGCTCACAGTGAGAGGACCTGATAATGAAATTGTCAAGGATAAGAACGGAGTAGTTCTTGAAAACGTCGATATATCTTCCGATTATTATATTTCCGCAGACGTAGCGGGTACTTACAGAATACTTTACACTTACGGCGACAGTTCCGAAAACGGTTCTACAAGAGGAAAAGGGCAGGTTGTGCAAGTACTCAGCCGCGAAAAGCCCGAAATAACCATAGGAGACGCAAATAAAACCGCAAAAGCCGGTGATACGGTTACGGTAGCTTCCGCTTCCTGTACCGGAGCTTCTCAAACGATAAATCTGTATATTTTCGTTCTCGGTCCTACCGGTAACATGAAGGAAATTCCCAAATACGAAAGCGGAGACAATATCGGAGAATATACAATGAGATTCGTTGCAAGCGAGAAAGGCGTTTATACCGTGCGGTATATGGCTATCGACGAGTGGGGTAACATGGCGATCGCAGAATATGCCGTGACTGTTTCGTAAGGAGGAATTGTAGAGATGAAAATATTAAAAAAATCCCTTATTTTCGTTTTGGCCTTGGCTATTATGTTTGTTTCTGCCGCAGGATGCGGGGGAAACAATGATCCAGGCAATAATGCATCTTCGGGAATCGCCGAGACAGACACGTTCTTGGTGCAGGACGGAAAAAGCGATTATAAAATAGTGATACCTGAAACTTCGCGCGGTTATGAAGCTTATGCGGCAGAAGAGCTTGCTGCGAATTTTCTCGCGGCGACGAATGTAGAGATTCCGATCGTCAGTGAAAATGCGGTTTCCGTCAGCAAAGATTCAAAATTGCTGATACTCGGAGAAACTGCTCTGACGTCCGCCGCGGGCGTAACGGCGCCCAAAAACGATTACGGCGCAAACGGATTTGTAATAAGGCAAAAAGATACCAATGTTTATCTTCTCGGCGGCGATACCCAGGGGACACTGTATGCGGTATATGAGTTTTTGCATCATGAATTCGGCTATGAACCGTATGCGCTGGAAGAAGTTGTGATAGATAAAGGCGTGGTCGACAAAAAACTTCTTGCTTTCGATATGTCTGAAATTCCGGATATTCCTCACGTGCAGGGATTTTACGGATATTTCAGCGACGCCAATATCTTGGCGGGGCACCGCATGCGTTTCAATGTGTTTAACGAGGTGTTCGTAAACGCCACGGCACAACCCTGGCATAACACTTTCGGATATGTTTCTCCTACAGAATACAATGATCCTGCAAAACCCGAAACTTATCACCCGAAATGGTTCACTCCCGGCGGAAATCAATTACATTATACGGCGCACGGCGATCCTGAAGAGCTGCAGGCTCTGCAAGATCTGATTTTCGAAAAAATGGTATATTTCATCGAAAGGGATTTTGCTCAGGGTAAATATTACGAGCAGATCGGTTTTATGGCAGAAGACTACGACAATTCGTGGGCACAGAGCGATGCGCCTTTCAATACCGAAGAAGACCATGTGGATTCCGTAGGGTTACTCAAAGAAAAATACGGCGATGCTTTTGCATCGGCAATGCTTATACAGTTTATCAATCCTCTGCAGGAGAGAATATCGCAGTATATGCAGGAGAATCATGACGGACGAAAGATGTCAATCACTATATTCGCGTATCTCGAAACTGAAAGAGCTCCCGTAAAAACTGAAAACGGCAAACAGGTGCCCATCGATAACAGCGTGGTGCTTCATAAAGACGCCAATATTTTGATAGCGCCGATAAGAGCGTCTTATATAGAAGATTACGATACAACCGGGATGAAAGCGACTATCGATTCCTGGAGCGTAATTGCTTCGCAGTTCTCGTTCTGGTTTTATGATTATTATTTCGGAACAAATACTTTTGTGCATATGGACAGCACTTACAGTTTACAGAGCTATTATCAGGCTGCGGAGAAAGCTAACGCTACTTATGTGTTTATAGAATCGCCCCTCACCAGGGAAACATATTTTCCTTTCGGGGATCTTAAAACCTATCTGAGCAGTAAACTCGGTTGGGATGTCAATGCCAATGTTCAGCAGCTTATAGATAATTTCTTTGTAAATTATTACAAAAACGCGTCTGCGACCATGCAGGAATATTTTAATCAGGTAACGACATGGTTTGCTTATCTTAAAAATTATACCGATTTAAGCGGCGTCGGCGGCGCTGCCGGCGGCGACAACGAGCTTTACTGGAACGAGGGCGTTCTTAACGGTTGGCTTGAACTTATAGATAAAGCTTATCAAGATATCGAACCCCTTAAAAATACCGATAAGGCGCTTTATGAGAAACTTTATGAAAGAATTCTTTACGATTCGCTTATGCCGCGTTACTTTATGCTGAAACATTTCTCGCAGGAAGCGTTTACCGAAGAAACCCTCATTCAGGAATCAGCGGATTTTAAAGCAGACTGCGCTAAAGTCGGCGTGACTAATGCGGGACCGGTAATTATTAGCGATCTTATATTCTGACATTCGCCGGGCGCCGTTACGGCGCCCGGGAACAGGCGATAATAAAACAGGAGGAAAACAATGAAAAAAGTTTTAGCGATATTCGTTGCATTGCTTTTACCGCTGGTTTCGCTATTGGGCTGCGGCGGAAATGCTCCGTCGCTGTCTCTCAGTGAAAATAATATAAGCATGACGCTTTTCGGAGAAAAGGAAATAGTTGCTTCTTATGAGAATATAACCGAAGGCATAACATGGGAAAACAGTGACGAAAAGATAATAAAACTTGAAACTTACGGCAATACGGCAAAACTGATTGCCGTAGGCTCCGGCATTGCAACCATAACGGCAAAGGGCGGCGAGCTTTCTGAAAGTTGCACTGTTCTGGTTGCGGATACTTCTGAAAAACTTTCGTTGACGACCGGAGGGTACAACAGGGTTTCTCTTCGCAAAGGCGGAAGTATCTATGTGCCGGCAAAGGTGACGTTTGAAGGCGAAGAGTTTGAGAAAGCACAGATTAATTATGAAATCTCAGATACTTCCGTTGCTACGGTTGACGATGAAGGTATCGTCACCGGTGTCGGAAAAGGAGATGCCGTTTTGACCGTTTATGCCGAGTATTACGGTTCGGTATCAAACAGGATCGAACTTCAGGTAGAAGTTCAGGACGGGCCGTTTTTAAAAATCAATACGGCAAATTTAAATTTATATGTGCCCACGGCAAGCGACGAATTAGTCAATGAATTTTCCGTTACCGTTTCCTTGATGGACGGAGAGAATGAAATCGAAAACATAGATTATACATCTGAAAACAGCAATCCTGAAGCGGCAAGTTTTTCAGACGGCGTGATAAAGGGGATAGCTGCGGGTGAAACGATCATTACAATTTCATACACTTACAATGATGAAGAATATACCGCGAAAATTTTTGTGAATGTAAAAAATCCCCCGACGGTAAAACTTGAACTCATAAACGACAGACTCAGTTTGTATGATTCGTCTCCGCTGCCTTCTTATATAACTTCTTCACAGCTTATTGCAGTCGCAACCATTGACGGAAAAACCGTTGCCAACAGCGAACTCAGCTGGAAAGTTGATGCCGGCAGCGACGTTGTGTCGGTCAGTTCTACGGGAGTAGTAAAAGCGCTTAAAAAAGGTGACGCCAAAGTTTCCGTTAACTATTCGTTTGCCGGCCTGGATTACAGCGATGTGTGCGATGTTTCGGTTTATGCCCCGGTCGGATATGTTGATACGCATAAAAACTGGGATAGATCGGGAATTTTTACCACTATATTTGCGGGAACCCAGCTGTCGTATAACGATATGACGCTTACTGACAGCAAAGACTCTGTATTTATTAGGTTCAACATTGTGCCGGACAATCCTATCGTAAACAAATATGTCGACGGGGATAAACTTCCCAAGGATCCCGATACCAGAACGCAGAGAAATCTGAGAATGTTCTATATTACGCTTACCGAAGCCGAAAATCCCGAAAATTCAATCACGATTGCCGTAAGAGTGTATCTTGAAGGGGACGGTTTTTATGCCGAGACTACGGGCGCACGCGTCGGCGTAAGAGCTTCTACGTATCCGTCATGGACACCGGGAGGAGTAGGAACCAATAATTTCTACGGAGCTTTCGAAGGCGATGCCGGACACGTCAATGTGCCTATGGGTATTTCCGGCGGCTGGGCATCAAGCGCTTCGTTCAGCTTTTTCGGGGCATTCCTTGACGATACAACGGATAAATATACTTTGGGATTCTCCATAGAAGGCACAACGCTTTATTATCACAATAACGACAAAGTTACCAAAGTTTGGGATCTTAAAGAAGATACGATAGCTTATGCAAAAAAATATCCGACGTTCTTAAATGAGTCCAATGTCTGGAACGGATTCGAGACAGATAAAGTCAACGTGACTATCCGCGGGGATTACTACGATACCTCGTCTTTCAATCTTATGATTACCGACCTTGGCGGCAGTCCGGTAACGGCGGAAACGGCGGAAAAGATACAGATCAGCTCGTTAGTATAGCGTTAAAAGTTTAAAATCTCCTGCGGTTAATCCCGCAGGAGAAAGCGCTTGAATAAATTAAGTACGAGTGTAACTGTCAATAAATTTTATTAAGGAATAATCCAACTTAAGTTGGTTAAAAAGGAGGAAAAAAATGAAAACACTCAAAAAAGTTTTGTGTTGCATCCTTGCGTTCGCAATGGTTTTCTCGCTCGGTATAACTACCGGGTGCGGCGAGAGCCTTACGCTGAGCGATACAACCGCAACGATGGAGCTGTTTGGGAAAAAGCAGCTTACCGTCACAACGGACATTGAAGGGGAAGTCGAATGGAGCAACTCAAACAGCAGCGTTGTCAATATGACAACGGACGGAAAAAATGCCAATCTTATAGCTATTAAGAGTGGTTCTGCTACCATAACCGCAAAGATCGGCGGAAAATCCGCTACTTGCGCGGTGACCGTATCTCCCACGGAAGATACGCTTACGCTCGCTCTTACAAGCGATGATTCGGTGACGCTTCGCGCCGAAGAAACATCGCAGATAGAGTCATCGGTTACGTTTAAAGGCAGCGCTTTCACTGATGCGACTACTTCTTACGAACTTGTAAACGTTTCGCCCGCAGGGTGCGTTACCGTCAGTGACAGCGGTCTTATAAGCGCTGTTGCGGAAGGGACGGCACAGATAAAAGTTAAAGCTGAATATTTCGGCAACGCTTCAAACGAAGTGACCGTGGCGGTGACCGCGCTTCGCAAAGCCAAACCTGCTGAAGGAATCGAAGTAAGTGCGAATAAAGCGATTGTGGATCTCGGACAGAATGTTGAGCTTTCGGCTATTATCACGCCGTCGGACTCGACGGATTCGGTAGTTTATGCCGTGACGAAAAACGGCGAAACCACTGCCGACGCAAGCGTAACGAACAATATTTTCACGGCAACTGCAGCCGGCACGTACGTGGTCACAGCGACGGCGGGCGATAAATCGGATACGGTTACCATAACCGTTCCCGAACTTGAACTCAGCAAAACTGCAGTTCAGATATTTGTAAACGGCAACGATCAGTATCCTGCCACGGCAACTGTTTCGGCTACCTTTACGGTAGACGGCGATAGTTCCGCTGCATCAATCACGGCCGAAGAGAGTAAAAACACCGGAGTTGCAACTGTTCTTGATGGTGTTATCACTGCTGTTGCCGAAGGCGACACCGAAGTAGAGTTTACGTTTGTCTATCAGAAAGTTTCATTTAAACGCACCGTACCCGTCTCCGTAGACACGGTCCCCACGGTCGTTGTAACCATTGCTCCCAATGTTGCTTCCGCTGCCGGGGACACCATCACGTTGTCGAACAGAGAACTTCTCGGCGACCAGGATAAAGTTGTTTATTACAACAATTCGGCACAGCTGGCTGTTACGGTCACTGTAAACGGTACGCCTGTAGAAAATCCCGCAGTGGAATGGAGCGTGACGGAAGGCGAGGAATTCGTAACCGTCGAAAACGGCTTTGTTTCGAGAATAGCGGGCAGCGGCAACGGCAATGCTACGGTAACTGCAACATATACGGACGCTTACGGCGTCAAGAGCAGCGCGTCTTTCGCGGTTAAATCCATAGATGCGGTCGCTTACGGACAGCACGAAAAGTTCGCGCACGACGGAATATCCGCAGAATTATATTTTCTGTCTCATATTAAGATCGATGATGTTTCTTTAACAGAAAATAAAGACGAGCCGCTTATCCGTTTCCAGAAGATCCCTGAAACCACTTCTCCGGCGACAACTTCCGACCGTGAAGTCAGAGGTATTACCGTTATAATTTCAGATTCGGAAGATCCGAGCAATTTCATATCTGTTCTCATAATGCACGGGGATGGCGTTAATGCTGTCGGTTCCGGTCTTGCATTAAACCCGGAAGAGACGGATACCGTAAGAATCGGCGCAAAATCGTGTAATATGCCTTCGATTACGGCAAATGCCGGGCATTCGGCATATGTAGGCAGAAGGGATGCAACCGCAAGTAACCCGGACGGAACATTTAATGAAGGACTTGCGTGGATGGGCCCCGGCGGAGGATATGCGCAACCGAGAAAATTTAGTTTTTACGGTAAGTATCTTAATGAGGAAAACTATGAAAATTATATGATCGGTATCTCGGTTGTAGGTTCTAAAGTATATATCATAAATGACGGATTTACTTCTTTACTTTGGGATTTAGATGCCGATACTACTGCTATATCGAGTTATGACGAAACTAATGCTTGGAAAGGCTTTACTTCAGATAAGGTAGATATAGCCATTCGCGGTGACAACTGGTCTGATCTCGATATGACTACTACTATCTTTATTGACAGGCTTGGCGGCGCGGCAGTTGATGCTGACATTGCGGAAGGAATATATCTTGAAAGATACTTCACGACGCAGGTGACACTGTAATAACAGTAAATCAAATTTATTGGAGATATTATGGATTGTAAACAATTGGAGATAGTTTTGCCTGTGCACGCTGCAAATTTAGAGAAATTCGCGGCGCAGGAGCTTGTTTACTTCTTAAAAGAAATATCGGATATCGAAGGCAAACTCGTCCGGGAGGACGAGTTTGCCGTAAATTCCGTGAAGTCTTTTGTCGCGATCGGAAAAACAGAACTGTTTTCAGAGCGTTCCGGCCGTTCTTTTGCCGAACTTTCGGACGCAGTCAGCGATGACGGATACCGCATAGTTATCGAAAAAAACTGTGCCTTGGTTTGCGGCGGGGCCGGACAGGGCACGATTTTCGGAGTGTATCGTCTGCTTAAAGAACTGTTTAATCTTGAAATTTTTACTGACGATGTTTACACTTTTGACAAGAGAGAATTGGAATTTTTTGATCGTATTATCGAAGAAAAACCTGATATCCCCATGCGTGCTCTGGGAATTTATTCGGTGCATCTCGAAAGGCGTGCGCCTGGGATCGGCAATAAACGCTATTGCTATCGCATGCGGCTGCGTCAGATGGATGAAGGCTGGGGGATAAACAATCATTCGTTTTTCCGTGTTCTGCCGCCTGCAATATACAAAGAAAAACATCCCGACTGGTATGATGAAACGGGCGTAACTCTTTGCATGAGCAATGAAGAAATGATATTGCAATATGCCGCGAATATGAAAAAAATAATCGAAGACACTCCTGACGACCGTCTTTATATGTTCGGCATGGAGGATACTAACGTGCGTTGCCATTGCAAAAAGTGCCGCGCCGTTGCGGAGCAGTACGGCGGCAGGGAAGTTGCCGTAATGCTTAAATTTACAAATAAACTTGTGGATATTTTAAATAAATGGCTCAAAGAAACGCATCCCGAAAGAAAGGTATATTTCTTCACTTTTGCCTATCACTGGGCTATCATGCCTCCCGTCGAAAAGACAAAGAACGGCAAATTTAAACTGCTTTATGAAGATCTGCGGCCTGCGGATAACACAGGTGTTCTTCTTGCGCCGCTGTGGTCTAATGCTTCATACCCGATGAACGACCCCAGAAATTGCCAGTCGCTTACGGCGAGCTATCACAGTCAGCCGCGTGTGCCGGTGAGAGATATTTTTAACGGTTGGCGTTCTATCGTAAAACATATTGCTATATGGGCATATAATCATAATTTTTACGATTATATGACTCCTGCGCCCATGTGGAACGGTTTGGATAAAAATTTCAGGTGGTTCAAAAAATTAAACGCTATTCATGTTTTTATGGAAGCCGGATGCGGTATCAGAAGCAATTTTGCAGAAATGAAAATTTACGTCTGTTCGCAGCTGATGTGGGATACTTCTCTTAGCGAGCGCGAACTCATAAAAAAATTTATCGGCGTATATTTTGCCGGTGCGGAAAAAGAAATTTACGGATATTTCAATTACATACACAGACATGCCGAATGGCTTGATAAAAATCTTAACCGTCAGATGATTTTTATTCATTTTGACGACGATCCCAACGGTCGATGGCTTGACGCCAGATTCTGGCCGAAAGACGTGCTTTTGAAGTGTATAAGTTATTTTGACAAGGCTGTAAAGAAAAAAATACCGCAGGAGATAAAAGACAGAGTGCTTACCGAGTCTGTACCTGCAAAATTCACCCTTCTGCATCTTTTCAGAAATGAGCTTGACAAAAATTATGCTCTTGCGCTCATAGACGAACTCGGTTCGATTTCCGAAAAAGCCGGCATCACCGTTGCCTGCAATGAACCGCCCGAAAATATTTTCGAGTTTCTTGCGATGTGGAAAAAAGAGCTTAACGGTTAGCGAGAAAAAACAGTGTTTTACGGGATTTTAATTTCAGATCCCGTAATAGCCGCCCGCGGTGCATTTTCAGCGCTGCGGGCGGTGATATTATTATTTGGAGTAATTGTATTTATGGATTTAATTAAGGAGTTGAACGGCGACCTTACCGATTATACGAGCATGCCGTTTTGGAGTTGGAACAATAAACTTGAAATTCCCGAACTTTTAAGACAGATACACGAGTTCAAAGAACGGGGAATTGACGCCTTCATAATGCATGCAAGGACGGGCCTCCGCACCGATTATCTTGGAGAGGAATGGTTCAACTGCATAGGAGCGTGCCTTGAAGAAGCTGACAAGCTGAATATGCAAGCCTGGGTTTATGATGAAAACGGCTGGCCGAGCGGATTTGTCGGCGGAGAACTTCTTAAAGAAAAAGAAAATCTCGTTCAGCAGTTTTTTTACCAAGTAAAGCCTGTTTTCGACAGGGAAGCGTTCGCCGTCTATACGGTAACCGACGGACATGCCGTCCGCATAGCTGCTCCGACGGACGCAGAAGAATATCACTGCGTTTATATAAAGGATAATGATTCCTATGCGGATATTTTAAATACTGCAGTAGCGGATAAATTTATTTCAGCCACTCACGAACAGTATTTTAAACATTTTGAAAAATACTTCGGAAAATCGCTTAAAGGGTTTTTTACCGATGAGCCGCAATATTTTCGTCATGGGTTTCCGTACTCGCGGATTTTACCGTCGGAATTCGAAAAGGAATATGGGGAAAACATAGCCGACGGATTGATATATATGTTTATAGGAAGCCCGGAAAGTAAAAAATTTCGATACAGATATTATCTTTTGCTGAATAAATTATACACGGCTTTCTATAAAAAACTTTACGACTGGTGTTCTGCGCATAACTGCATGCTTACCGGACACACAGTCGAAGAACCGCGGCTTTCCACACAGCTTTGGTGCTGTGCGGGCGCCATGCCTTCATATGAATACGAGCATATTCCGGGAATAGATTGGTTGGGCAGAGAACTCGATGTGGTGCACAGTCCCAAACAGGCGGGCAGCGCGGCGCAACAGCTCGGGAAAAAGTTCGTTCTTACCGAAACTTTCGGGTGCAGCGGTTGGGATACTACCCCGCGGGAACTGCGGAGAGTGGCGGAGTTTCAGTATGTGCTCGGCGTCAACAAAATGTGTCAGCACCTCGTTTCTTACAGTCTGCGCGGGCAGGCAAAAGGCGATTATCCGCCCTCTTTTTCGCGCCATAACCTGTGGATAAAGGACAGCAAGCCTTTCAACGATTATTTCAAGCGGCTTTCGTTTATTCTTTCGAATACAAAAGAATGTGCGGACGTTTTGGTAGTTCATCCCATGCACGACGCATATATGACATATAAACGCGACGAAGATTTTTCAAGCATAGCGGATAAAGAAAAAACGTTCGAAATACTTTCCGCAGCTTTGGTGCGGCGGGGTGTTCAATTTCATTATGGCGACGAGTGCATAATGGCGCGTCACGCCCAAGTCAGGGGAAATAAATTTTTTGTCGGAAATTGTGTTTACGGTTATATCGTCATTCCGGAAATAGAAAGCATAGATTCTTCTACGCTAAAACTCATCGAAGAATTTAAATCTAACGGAGGAAAGGTATGCCTTTTCGGTAAGTCGCCAGCCGTGGCGGACGGCTTTAAGCCGATAGCGCCGATAACAGGCAATTTTGATTTCGACAATCTCCCGCACGTAGAATTCAGAAGCGACAGTTCTTCGAATCTGATATTCGCGCATCGCAAAGGCGAAATCGGCGAATTTCTGTATATCGTCAATACCGATGCGAAAAAGGAAGCCGTAGTTTCCTTGCCGTATTCTTTCGAAGTCGTAAATTTCATAGACTGTAAAATTGAAAAAGGCGTTAATTCTTTTATTATTCCCGCTAAAAGTTCAGTGATGCTGCGCCTTTGCGAAAGTGCCGTCGGAAAAAGAAATAACGCTGTCAGAGTGCAGGACATAACCGAAAAATTTGCATTTAAAAGCGCAAGCGATAATTGTCTTACTGTGGATTTTGTGTCGATAAGTTACGACGGGAAAAATTTCAGCAAACCGCAGTTCGTTCATGCAGTCAACGAACAGTTGATAAAAGAAGAATTTAAAGGCAAAATATGGGTAAAATACAATTTCGTCGTTAAGGATGCGATTCCAAAAGTGCGCGTGCTTATGGAAAAACTTAATTATTATTATGTAAGTATAAACGGTGCAGATATCCGGTTGTTGCAGAGCGAGTTTGATGTATTTTTCCGCTGCGCTGACATATCGTCTTATTTAAAAAAAGGTGAGAACGAGATTGTTGCCTGCGTTGACTATTATCAGGGCCCCGCAGTGAAACACGTACTCTGTGATCCCGGTGTAATGGAATCTTTAAAAAATTGTCTGGTAATCGATACAGAGATTGAAACGTTATATCTGTACGGCAATTTTATAGTAAATGAAGATAGAGAAATAGTTATGTCAGACGGAAAATGCGGCTTATCGAATATTCAGGAACAGGGGTATCCCAATTTTGCGGGAAAAATCACGTTCGAGGCCGAATTATTTGTCGAAAACGTAAATAAACAGATTACAGTTAGCGGAAGATATATGGTTGCCGAAATAACCGTGAACGGAAGAGCTGCGGCAAAATTGGTTGTTTCCGAAAGTGCAGATATTTCTGCTTATTTACAAAAGGGCAAAAACAAGTTGGAAATTACGCTTACGTCAAGTATGCGCAATATGCTGGGACCGCTGCATTTTAAACATACCGCAGAACCTACCGATTATGTCGGACATCAGCATTTTGAATTCAGAGGAACTTGGGAAAACGGCGTTTCGCCTGATTTTACCCCGGAATACAGGACAATGCCTTTCGGGGTTGATAAAATTATTTTGTCAGATATTTTATAAAAAAGATTGCGTATGAATAGCTGCAGGTGCAGTAAAATTATAACAGCCTCGAACCGTTTTCGGTTCGGGGCTGTTTTCAACCGGAATTAATACATCAGCAGATTATTAATTCTGTATTAAAGCAAAATATAAATTCCGCTAAACGCATTTATGCCATGACAGATATTTTACGGTTGAGTCTAGTCACAACAGTCAAAATCGTGATCGACATAGTTTGCAAAAACTTTTACCCGTAAATTGCGTCCGCCGCACATACTCATAGCGTCTGAAACGTCCAGGTCTTCCGGCAGCACGAATTTAACGCACTGAACAGATACGTCTCGGCAACCGGCTTGGGTATGCGCAGGTATTGTGAACATCTTTAAACCGCGCTTGTATTCCGTGCCTTCGCCGTCCAGTTCGTGCAACAGCACGGCAACGGCAACCCGTTTGTTCGGGCATACTCTCGGGATGGTGAAGTTTACTTTCACTATTCTGCCAAGTGATTGCATCTGCACGCTGCCGGCATCAAACTCAATGCTGTTCGAGCAGCCTGTAACCGTATTATCCACTGCTTGCGGACAGGCTTCTACATAAGGCGTATCGCACTCCACAACTAATTTCGGCGAAGGGAAATTTACCAAGTTTCCTTCGTTGTCGCTGTAAGAAATAGATTCATTAACTTCCGTTTCTCCGCTGCAATCTCCGGTATGCATTACCGTAAATTCAAAAGTAGCTCCTTCGCTGCCGTTGACGCCTAATTCGTCTATCTTCCATTCTACTGTATTCGCGTTGAGCATACTTGCCGTACCCTTGGAAGGAGACGAAAGAGCGTTTATCGAAAAGCACGGCAAAACTTTATCCGTTATCACAATATCGGTTGCTCCGGGTTTGGAAATGTTTTCCGCCAATTCTCTGAAAATTTCTTCAAGTTCGGCATCATCGGGCGTGATAACCACATAGGAAGCTGCAGGGTCGGAAGCCCAGCTTTCAAGCGCAGATTCGTCAATACCTCCGTTACCGGATAACCCTATAACATAGATGATTGTGCCTTGCGATTTTGCAAGCGAAGCTGCCGCAGCCGGATTGCTGCCCGCCGTTGTAAATCCGTCTGTAAACATTACCATAACCTGTGCATTTGCCGTGGAGTTCTGCAAAAGCTCCTGGGCTTTTGTAAAAGCATCGGCATGGTTGGTAGAACCGCCGGCCGATAAGCTGTCCACAGCGGTTTTCAGGTCGTTGATATCGGTTATCAACCCTTCGTTTTGTGTGGCTACATCGGAGAAGCTTACTATACCTATATGCGAGCCCCCTTCTATCTGGCCGTTAGTGCCGCCTGTAGCGTTGTAAATAATGTCTATAAAGGCTTTAGCGCCGTTTTTAAGATTAGCGAGCGCGCTGCCGGACATGCTGCCCGAACGGTCCAATACAAGAACTATATCGGTCGGATTAGAAGTTATATCCGGGGCAGCCGTTAAAGACAACCGTACATTAAAAGTTCCGTTGCAGGAAATTTGTTCTACACTTAATTCTTTATTATTGTTTATTACACCCATAAATTTCATCCATTAATTTTTATTACCGCTATACACGGTTCGTTTTATTATATGCGCAGAACTTATGTTTGCGATTAAATATCCTGTTATGTGTTTCTTTAATAATTATTCAATAATATTAAAGTTAAGTTTTAAAATAAAAATTTTTTTCCATATCGGCAACATTGGCGCGTTAAAAAAACTTTCGAAGCGGTTTCCGTTGTTTTTTCTCAGAAAAATAAAATTAAAATTTTTTTAGATTTATTTAAAAAAATTTGATTGCATTTTATAACAAATTTTTAAATTATATCAAGTTTTTAACGAAGGAAAAAAGTTATTTTGTTATGTTATTTCGGTCAATTGTTATTGAATTGGCAAAGATGCGGTGTTAGAATTATATAAAAATATTTTGCATAATTCAAATTATGCTGATTGAGAGTGGCGAATGAAAGGAATACTGTTCAGCGATTTATCCGCGATAGTCAAAGAGAAGGAACTTTTAAGCGATATTACAGAACCAGACAAGTGGGAAAAAGTAAATTATCAGACTGCTGATATCAGCGGCGTGATGTTGGTCGCCGGGCAAATGAGTTATCCCGGCGATTTAACATTAAAGCTTAATCTTAAAGGTTGGCATAGAGTTTATGTCGCGCAGATTCTTATCGGGACGCCTACGAGAAATTCTTTTAAGTTGTCTAAAGAGAACGATTTTTATACATATTTTCCCAAGAATATGCGGAATTTTTACGGGGAAGCATGGGCTTCGGAAGAATATATAGAAGAAAGCTTATATATTACGGCTGATCTTACCGATAATGATTTTATCTTAAGAAAAGTAAAAAAAGAAGGCGTAAAACTTTTTTCGGCTCTTGCGTGGATACGTTGCGAAGAATTGACTCAAGATGAAATAGACCGATATAAAGCTTCTTTGATAATTTCTAAAGAAAAACGCAATATGCAACTGCATTTCGATAATGATTACATAATAGAAGGCAGCGCAAGCACCGGTTTTTATACCAGTGTAATAGATAAAATCAAAGGCGCTAATGTTGACAGCGTGTCGTTTGAAACGCTTTTTACGTTTGACAGTTATTCGGCAGATACTTTAAAAAATCAAAAGGTATATACGTCGATAGTTGATAAAGATACTGACGGCAGCGTATATGCATTTTGGCGAAACGGCATCGAAAAGGTTTATAATGCAATTATAAATAAAGCGCATTCCTACGGAGCGGAAATATATTCGACCGTGCGTAATCAGGTATCGGGTTTTAAATATCCTATAGGCGCAAACGTCTTTAAATGGAATTTCCCTGACGAACATCCGGAGTTCTACATCGTAAACAGGGACGGCTCTGTTATAGACGTTTGTTCTTATGCTTACGACGAAGTGCATGACTACGTTATAGAAAACCTTTTAAAAAACGTCAATTACGGTTTCGACGGAATTACTTTAGCTTTTTGCAGGGGTGTGTTTATAGGTTTTGAAAAGCCTGTCGTAGAAAGATTTAAAAAACTTTATCCTGATATTGATCCTTTTGAATTGCCGCTTTCGGATAAGCGGTTAAGTGAGACAAGGTGTTATTTTATTACTTGTTTTATGCGTAAACTGCGGGAAAAACTGCGAGAGGCGGAAAAAAAGCAAAACCGTGCAATAAAGCTTAATGTAATTCCATATTTTACCGTAAGCGGCAGCAAGAATTTCGGGTTTGACCTTGAAACATGGGCAAAAGAAGGGCTTGTCGACTGTATTATGCAAGGGCTTATGGAACATTATGAAGTGCTTGACGATTGCATGCGTGATGATAATCCGTCGCTTATTGATTTAGATAAATATAAAAAACAACTTGCTTTTCGTCCCATAATACGAAGATATCACGGTCAGGCAATGGAGTGGTTGACGAAGGAACTTGATAAGTTTTTTGAAATATCCGAAAATTACGGCATTAAATTTTACGCAGGTATGCCTTGGGAATTTTCTCCGGCAGAAACTTATATCGATTACGCGCAGACGCTGTATAAGATGGGCGCGGAAAAGTTGTTTTTATGGAACGCCAATCACGACGCAAAGGATATTGCCGTATGGAACGTTATCAAAGAACTCGGTGATAAAGAAAAAACGCTTAAACTCGATAAAAATATGAAATACAGAAATATATACAGAGTTTTTAAATTAAAAAACAATGATTTAAGCCATTTTAATATCAATTGGAAAGGGTAATGTCTGTTTTGGGGTGGCGGCTGAAATTAAGTTTGCTGTCCAAAAAATAGCCTGATTTTATTTGTTTCGCTGAATAATATTAAATAATTTAAAAAGCAAACGGAGGATATCATGAGAAAATTATCAAGAACAATACTTTGCTTATTGCTGTGCTTTGCGTGTTTTGCGGGTACAGTCGGCTGCGGGGATATTGAATCGGACGACGTCAAAATAGATCCCACCAGAACGCAGCTTTGGGTAAGCAACTATAACGGCGGAATGGGGGATGCATGGCTGTATTCGCTGTTTGCCGATTTTGAAGAAGAGTATAAAGGAGAATCGTTTGAAGCGGGGAAGACCGGCGTACAGGTATTGCTGGAAAATTCAAAAAATTCGGGTTCGGCGGTTCTCGATGATATGGGAAAATCAATCTGCGATGTATTTTTTACTCAATTCGTAAATTATTACGATATGATTTCGAGAGATCTCGCGCTTGATATTACCACTGCCGTTACTACGCCTAACAGCGACGGCAAAACTATTGTAAGCAAATTTTTTCCGGAACAGGAAGCTTTTTATAATAACGGAGGAAAATATTACGGCGTGCCTTTTGCTTCCGGTTATTCCGGTATAGCGTACAACGCAGGTCTTTTTAAGTCTAAAGGGCTGTATCTTAAAGCCGGTCCCGACGGCAGGGCATATAAGGAAAACGGCAAATATGTGTTTACTCCCGCCGATTCCACCGACGGCAGATCGAGCGGACCGGACGGTGATATAACTACTGAATATGATAACGGATTGCCGGCTACATTTGATGAGTTTTTTGCTGTTTGCGACAGAATGCTTATCGTCGGAGTAACTCCGTTTGTATGGTCGGGGCAGTATCAGGATTCATATACCGCTATACTTTTAGCAGAGCTTTTTGCCAATTATGAAGGAAAAACACAGGCCATGCTTAATGCTACTTTCAACGGAACTGCGACAAATCTTGTGGAAAGCATAAGCGATGACGGTAAAGTTACGTTTAAGAAGCCTACTGCTATCGGTGCGTCAAACTATGCGGATATTTTCAAAACCGCAGGCAGATATTACGCTGTGGAATTTTTGGACAGAATGCTTTCCAATAACGATTATCACGCTTCTGGCGTCGACAGCGGCGTACATACCCATCTTGACGCGCAGGGAGACTTTGTGCTGTCTGCTTATGAGGGGGAGAAACCCATTGCAATGCTTATTGATGGCAGCTGGTGGTACAACGAAGCCAAAAATGACGGTGTTTTTGACAGATTGAAAAGATTGGGCGGGGATGAAGCAGAACTCGATTTAAGATATATGCCGCTTCCCAAAGGGCCCGATTACAAGCCCGGTAAGTTTACGATGCTCGATTCGCACTATATGCTGTGTTTTGCAAATAAAAACACGCAAAAACGCGAGCTCGTAGAAAAATTTATCAGATTCTGTTATACGGATGAAAATTTGAAAAAATCTTCCGTTATAATGAATAACCCCTTTGCTCTTAACTATACTATCGACGAAAGCCAGATGAATTCTCTTTCGTCATATCCGAAATCCATTTGGGAAATGAGAAAAAATGCGGATATAATACACCCGGTAAGTCGGAATGATATTTACATAAGGAATCAGGGGTCGTTGTATTTTAACGTTACTTTCCAGACAGAACAGTATAAGGTAGCGGTCAACGCACTTATCGCCGGACAGACTCCCAAAGAAGTGTTTGAAGGCATAGCAGACTATTATGACGGTTTATTCGGTTAAAGCTTGACGTTAATAGGAAAATCATGAGTGAAAAAGTAAAGAAGCGGGGCTCAATATCTGCCAAAAAGAAAAAGGATTTAATTTTCTATATTCTTTTCATGGCTTATCCTGTGATACAATTTGTAATATTTTACATATTTGTAAATATAAATTCGTTCTTGCTCGCTTTCAAGACCTATAATTACGGCCTTGACGGCGAGATTGCGGGCTATGCATGGACGGGGCTTAGTAATTTCGGAGACGTAATAAAGGCTTTCGGCAGTGTTTACGAACTGAAAGTGGGATTTAAAAATTCGATGCTTGCTTATGCCCTGGGACTTTTTGTTACCACACCGTTGTGCATTTTATTTGCTTATTTTATTTATAAAGGTGTGCCGGGCGGAAAATTTTTCAGATTTGTTTTATATCTTCCGTCGGTTATATCCGCAATAGTAATGGTCATGATATTCAAATACTTTGTGGAAGAGGTAATTCCTTATATTTTCAGCACGGTTTTTCATAAAGATATAGCAGGACCGCTTACTAATCCCCAAACGAGACTGGGAGTGATAATGTTTTACAATGTTTGGATAGGTTTCGGTGCAAGCCTTTTAATGTATAGCGGGGCAATGTCAGGTATAAACGAATCTATTACGGAGGCAGCTAAAATAGAAGGAGCAAATTCCTGGCACGAGTTGTTTTATATAGTTCTTCCGCTTATTTTTCCCACACTTTCGATATTCCTGATAGCGTCGTTTGCGAGTATTTGCACAAACCAGATAAATTTGTACAGCTTTTACGGCAGCCAGGCAGAGAAAAACTATTATACCTTGGGATATTATCTGTTTAATCAGACAACTTTGGGTACTATTGCGGATTATCCTTTTATGTCGGCTATGGGACTTTTGATGACTTTCGTCGTTGCGCCGCTTACACTTCTTATAAGGTGGCTTTTGCTTAAATTCGGACCGTCGGCATAGCGGAGGTATATATGAAAAGAATAAAGAGAAATAAATTGCAAGGTAGATTTACGGTCCTTACCGGTATAATTTTCGTTGTCTTGTGTTTATATGTAATATCCATGCTTGCGCCGATGTTTTGGGCGTTTATAACATCATTTAAAGATAAATGGGATTTTAGAACTAATAAAATAGGTCTGCCTGCAAAATGGGTTTTAGATAATTACATAGTAGCCTTTAAAAGTTTTAAGGTAAGAATTTTTATAGATGACGTCGGATATAAGTCCGTATATATGGGAGAGATGTATCTTTATTCTCTGCTGTACGCGGGCGGCTGCGCGCTTACCGCTACTTTGGTGCCGTGCATCACCGGATATCTTACGGCAAGATTCGATTATAAGTTCAGCAGAATTGTAAATTACACAGTCATTATTACTATGGTGCTGCCAATTATAGGTTCTTTGCCATCGCAGATACAAATGGCTATGAATTTGGGAATTTACAATAAAATATTTTGTCTGTGGATAATGACAGGCAACATCGGATCTACATATTTTCTTATATTCCAGGCAGGTTTCAGAAGTCTGCCCACTTCTTATTTCGAGGCGGCGGAAATAGACGGGGCGTCCAATTTCAACGTCATGATAAGAATAGGTTTTCCGCTTATAAGGTCAACCTTTCTGACGATAATGCTGATTCATTTTATAGCATTCTGGAACGATTATCAGACGCCGCTTGTATTTATGAAGAATTATCCTACAGTAGCGCTTGGAATATATATGTTCAATTTTACGAGCGAAAGCGAGCTGTCTTCCGTGCCCATGCGCATAACGGGAGCTATGCTGCTGCTTGTGCCGATAGTAATATTCTTTTTTGTTTTTCAGAATAAAATATTCAGCCAGATATCTTTCGGCGGGATAAAAGAATAAAACCTGTAAAAAGCAAAGGAGAAATATAAATGTCCCTTCCTCCTATCAAAGTCATAGACTATAAAATAAAGCATTTTCCCACACAGTGGCAGGCGGTGATATTCCGTAATTACGGAATGGTGCCTGCCGAAAACATTGCCAAAGCGATAAAATGCGATGTAAAAACTTTATTGAGAGAGGCGGAACGGCTGGGGTTTAAATCTCAGCCTTCCGACTTTTCCGATTGGCGGAAAAAAGGTTATATAACGCTGATAAAAAGTAATTGGCATATCTGCACGTACGAGCAGATTGAAACTCTTTTGGACATCGATGAAAAAGAATTGGCTTTTATTTTGAAAGAGGACGATTTTTTAGATCTCAAGTTAGGGGGATTTAAACCGTTTGTAGAGCCGCCTTCATACACTCCGCTCGATGAAAACCAGATCAGGCTGACGAAAAAAATTGCGCGGACGGTCACGGAAAATTTTATTAACGAAAAGATTCCGCCCTTTGATTTTTATCGCGGAGGAGATACAAGATACGAAAAGTCGCGTGAGTTAAAGATAATTTACAGCTATTCGGCCTCCTACGGAGATTTTTTGATAGACGAAACAATAGACAACTTTCCGGATGCTCTTTTAAAGAAATATTCGGAACTCGGAATAAACGGAATTTGGTTTCAGGCGCTGCTTTCGAAACTTTCATATTACCCTTTTGACGAAAGTTTGTGTGCAGGTTATGAGAAACGCAGAGAGAATTTAAAAAAACTTATAGCGAAATGCGATAAATATAATATAAAACTTTTCCTTTATTTTAACGAACCCAGAAGTTTGCCAGACAGCGCTTTTGCAAATTTCGCTAATCTTGCCGGGCATAAAGAGAACGGTTATACGGCTCTCTGCACGCAAAAACAAGAGATAAAAGATTATATTTACGAAGCATTCAAAAACTTTTTGAGCGATGTAAAAGGACTCGGCGGCATTATAACCATAACTTTATCTGAAAATCTTACCAATTGTGTAAGCCATTCCGATACCAACTGTTCGACCTGCGCCGACATACCTGAATATGAAATAGTTTCTCAAGTAAACAATATTATAAACCGCGCGATTAAAGATAGCGGCGGCGATGCAAAACTTATAGCATACCTTTGGGGCTGGACTTCGCATATGGGTTTAAACGATACATTCAGAGGAATAGATCTTTTGGAAGACGATATATTGCTCATGTGTGTCAGCGAGGATCGGTTGGCAATAGAAAAACACGGCATCAAAAATAAAGTTATCGATTATTCTATAAGTAATCCCGGACCTAGCGAAAATACGTCAGAGATAATAAAATATGCAAAAAAAAGAGGTCGCAGCGTTTTAGCCAAAATACAAGCAAATAACAGTTGGGAATGCGCAGTCGTGCCTTATATACCTGTCTTTGAGCTGGTGGAAAAACACTATAAAAATTTAAAAGAAACAGGTACTGAAGGGCTTATGCTGTCTTGGACGATGGGAGGCTATCCATCTGTTACTTTGGGGCTTTTGTCGTGTCTCGATAACGGTATGTCTCTTGACGATTGGTATGTATTAACTTATAAAGCCGACGCGCAAACCGTAAAAAACGCAGTTGCAAAATTTTGCGCATCATTTCAAAAATTGCCATTTGACGTTACTTTTTTATATTATGGACCTCAACATATGTGTGCTGCAAATTTGTTCTTTTTGCAGAAACAAAATGTATTTTCAACAATGTGCGGATTTCCGTACGACAATATAGACAGATGGCGGGGAATATATCCGGAAAGCACTTTTTACGGAGGTATAAAAGATATGCTTGAAGGTTGGAAAGAAGGGCTTGAAATTCTTAACAGCATAATAAAAAGCACAAAAAAAATCATAGAACTGAAACAGGTGTCTCAAGTTTTTTATTTGTGCTATAAATCGGTGTATAATCAATATCTTTTTACAAAAGAGAAAATAAAGCAAAATCCCGACAGGAAAAAACTCAGCGAAATAATAAATTCCGAATTCGCATGCGCAAAAGAGCTGTATAGATTGCAGTGTGAAAATCCTGCGATCGGTTTTGAAGCGGGAAATCATTATTTTTTTAACGAAAATATGTTACTTGAAAAGCTTGTAAATTTAAAAGCTCTTTTGAGGAAATTATAATTAAACCGTAATAACTGCCATATACTTAATAAAAAGTTTTTTTGAACTGCGTTGGCGAGATGTTAAAAATAGTTTTAAAATGTTCCGAAAAATAGGATGAATTGTTATATCCTACTTCTGCCGCAATTTGCGAGATTGATTTATTTGTGCGTATAAGCAGAGTTTTGGCGTGTTCCATTCTTATAAGCGTGAGATATCTCATAGGACTGTATCCGAAATATTTTTTAAAAATCTGTTCAAAGTAGCTTTTGCTTATCATGGCGATATTTGCGAGCAAAGTTAAAGTTATGTCAGATGAATAGTGTTCCTCGATATAATTTTTTGCAGTGAG
>CAUHGY010000009.1 GCA_959605945.1 uncultured Clostridia bacterium
TCGGAGAGCGCGCCGTCATGATAAATGACGATAAACCGATAATCCGCCTTATAGACGGTAAGTTTTACGTTTACGGCACGCCCTGGAACGGCAAACACAGGCTTGATACGAACACCCGTGCGGAAATAAAGGCCATCTGCAAGATCTGCCAGGCAAAGAATAACAGTATCCGCCGCGCGGATAGCGGCGAGATGCTTGTGACGGTTTTGAATCAGACCATACGTCCGCCGGAAACAGAGAAAATGGATAAACTTCTGTCGCTTACGGACAAGCTGCTTAAAAGCGCGGATCTTTTTGTTTTGGAATGCAATATATCCAGAGAAGCCGCCGAACTTTCGTTCAATACCATGAGTAAAGGAGAGAGTAAATGAAAATTAAAGAAGGATTTATTCTGCGTGAAGTCGCAGGGAGTTTTATCGTAGTCGCGGTAGGCGACAGGGTCAAGGATTTCAACGGAATAATAAATCTCAACGAAACGGGCGCTTTTTTGTGGAACAAACTTGCCGAAGGCACCGACCGCGAAACGCTTTTAAACGCGCTGCTGGAAGAATATGACGTGGAAAAAGTTACCGCCGAAAAGGATGTTGACGGGTTTATCGCAAAGTTAAAGGAGGCCGGGCTTTTACAGTAAAAGCCGCGTATACGCAAGATGGAAAAAGTCGGGTTTGACACTAAAAAATATCTTAAATTGCAGTCTGAAAAAATTCTCGAACGCATTTCAATGTTCGGGGATAAACTTTATCTCGAATTCGGAGGAAAACTTTTCGACGATTACCACGCTTCGCGCGTGCTTCCCGGCTTTGAGCCTGACAGCAAGATACAGATGCTTACAAAGCTCAAAGACAAGGCGGAAATACTCATCGCCATAAATGCCGGCGATATAGAAAAAAACAAGCAGCGGGGCGATCTCGGCATAACTTATGACAGCGAAGTGCTGCGGCTTATAGAAATCTTCAGAAGGAAAGGATTTTACGTGGGCAGCGTTGTTATGACGCGCTATGCCTCGCAGCCCGCCGCGGAGGCTTTTAAAAAGCGGCTGGAACTTTTGGGCATAAAAGTTTACAGGCACTATTCCATAGAAGGATATCCTTCGGAAGTGGAAAAGATAGTCAGCGAAGAGGGATACGGCAAGAACGAATACGTGGTGACCACGCGTCCGCTTGTTGTCGTAACGGCTCCGGGGCCGGGCAGCGGCAAGATGGCAACCTGTCTTTCGCAGCTCTATCACGAACATAAGCGCGGCGTTCAGGCGGGTTATGCGAAATACGAGACGTTCCCTATATGGAATCTGCCGCTCAACCATCCCGTAAACGCGGCGTACGAGGCTGCCACCGCCGATCTCAACGACGTCAACATGATCGACCCCTTCCATCTCGAAGCGTACGGGAAGACCGCCGTCAACTATAACAGAGACGTGGAAATTTTCCCCGTGCTGTCAGCCATGTTGGGTAAGATAATGGGCGAATCGCCGTATAAATCCCCTACGGACATGGGGGTAAATATGGCGGGGTACGGCATTATAGACGACGGGGTGGTGCGCGAAGCGTCCAAACAGGAGATAATACGCCGCTATTTCGAAGCGCTTTACTCGGTCAGAAAGGGCGCGGCGGGGAAGGAAGTGGTCTCCAAGATAGAAATTCTGATGCAGAAGATGATGATTACCGTCGCGGACCGTGCGGTCGTGGAGCCTGCCCGCCGCAAGGAAGCGGAGACGGGGCTGCCCGCCTGCGCGCTGCAGCTTGTCAGCGGAGAGATAGTTATCGGCAAAACGGGCAAACTGCTCGGCGCGGGCGCTGCGGCGCTGCTTAACGCCCTGAAAGCGTTAGGGGATGTGGACGACGGCATAGATATAATATCTTCAGCGGTGATAGAACCCATTCAGCGGCTTAAAGTCGACCATATGGGATGCGTGAATCCGCTTCTTCATACCGACGAAATTCTTATTTCTCTCGCTGTAAGCGCGGTCACCAACCCCATCGCAAAAATCGCTATGGATCAGATCGGAAAACTAAAAGGCGCGCAGCTGCACTCAACGGTCATTCTTTCGCATATAGATAAACAGACGTTTAAAAAACTCGGCGTGGAAGTGACCTGCGAGCCCAAGCGCCAGACGGACGCGCTTTTCAGTTTAAACTGATACGTCTGCGCATATATAGTACATAAAATTAAAATTAAGCTGAATTTTAGCGTTGACAAGGTTTAGCTCTTGTGCTATAATTTTAAAAAATTTAAAGGAGATTGTTTATGGGGCCTCTTGGAATAGCTTTGTGCGTCGATGCGGCGCTGCTTGCCCTTCTTTTGATATACTTGCTGGTAAGATTTTGCACTAAAGTAAACGGTGCGGAAACGGCGGAAGAGTCCGCAGAAATAAATAGCGAAGAAAAACGTGAAGAAGATGCCGTTGCTGCGGAAGCGCATGCGGAAGAATCCGCCGTGACGGGAGAAGAGACCGTTACCGACGACACTGCGGAAAATATTACGGAAGAAACGGAAACCGCAGACGGTGATGAAGATGAATCGGAAGACGACGGTAAAAATCTGTTTATCGGCGGGCTTAAAACGAGCGGCGAAACAAAGCGCGTTCCTTTTTACGAAAAGATGATTTTTGCGGAAAAAAGAACGCAGGAATACTATAATTTCCTTTATAATGCATTTATAGGTTACAGAAAAATCAATCCGCGCGTTTCGGCCAAGTGCGTATCTTTCCGTTTCGGCAAAGAGTTGGTTGCGAAAATCACTTTCCGCGGTAAAACCATGAAGCTGCACCTCGCGCTGAACGTTTCGGAATTTGAAGAGAATATATATTTTCAGAAAGACTTGTCGGACGTAAAAGCCTATGCCGAAGTTCCGTTTACGGTAAAGGTCAAAAGCGACAGAGGTCTGAAAAACGCGTTGAAGCTCGTTGAGGCTCTTATGCAGACCAAGGGCGTTGAAAAGAAAATACGTTACAACACCGTTGACGGCATAGAACTGTTGAAAGCATTGAAAAAGTAAATTTCGCGGAGACTTCGGGATTTCGGAATTCCGGATGAGCTCGGGAAAGCCTTATAAATAAAAGCTCCTGTACGGTAACGGCCGACAGGAGCTTATTAATTTAAAAATCAAATGCGGCATGTAATTTTTTAAAGTTTAACTCACCATTTAAATGTGATTTTCTTAACTAAACGGCAATCAATTTAGTTTATAATATTAATCTGCATATTTAGCATTTTGAAATTACCGTAAAACTTCCGAGGCAACAAAATCCGCGGAGTATTAAATTTACGCTGTTTTTGAATCTGCCGGTTTTACATTATATTTTCTATGCTTATGGCAAAAGATTTGGGGAGCTGTTCCGCGAGTTCTCTCAAAACTTCTATTTTGGAGATTGCGTCCGCCCATTCCTTGTCGCGCACCAATGTTACGGCTTCGGCAAGCCAAAGATCTATCTCTTTTATTTCGTTGTGCGATATAAATATGTGCAGGTGTTTCTTTTTATCGATCCAGCTTTTCTGCACTGCGAGCACGTCGTCCTGTACGGCGGTTTCCCGATCGACTTTTTCATACAGCACTTCGAGTACGGCGTCGAATTCATCGAACTGTCTCCGCACGAAATTTGTTTCGTAAAGAGTCCCCGCGACAAGTATTGCCGCCACGCAGATCATCGATATTATGCTTCTTACCATCCCGTATCTCCCGAAAGCGGACAGGAGAGAATCCTGTATTTCTGATTTTTGCTTTTATAATAAATTCTTCCGTTGCCGTCTACCGTCATCACTTCGGTGTCTTTTATTTTTCCGTGTTGTTCGCTGATTATGTTTTCAAGCATTTTTGAGTCTATATTTGCTCTTGCAAGATTTTTGGTAACAGGCTTGCCGTCGTTTACGATCAGCAGGGGGATGGAAGTTTTAATTTCTCCGCGGTCGCAGTTTTTCAGCGCCGACAGTTTGCCGTTTGATTCGAATATGGCATAGTCGAGATCGTCAAGTGAAAAATAACCCGCCGCCCGCATGGACTCTATCAGGTCGTCCACGCCCATGTTGTTGCGTTTTAATTCTTTGATATCGACGCCGAGTTTATTGATGACCACGCTCGGCTTCCCCGAAATGACCCGCTTGCAGAAGTTGCCGCACTGTTCCAGCAGCGAAAAAAGCTGGTGCAGCAGAAACAGTCCGAGTATCGCCACAATGCCGTAAATCAAGGGTATTGAAATGTCCGCCATGGGAATGCAGGCAAGGTCTGCGATTATCAGAGTCACTATGAATTCGAACGGCTGCATTTCGCCTATCTGCCGTTTGCCCATAAGCCGCATAACCACTATAAGCGTCAGGAAAATTATTAGCGTTCTCAAAAACGTAACTACCATAAGGGTAGTATTTTTCATTTTGCGGTTTTTATGCCTTGCGTTTACTTGACTGTAAGCGCATAAAATGATATATTAAAGAAAATAGAGTAGCAAAGACGCGTAAAGTGTTGCAGAATGGGATGTCGTTTGCAAACGAAAGGCTTGCGCCTGCGGTGTCTTTGCGCGTCCGCTATAATAGACCGCGCACGCCCTTTTTGCGCGGGAAATTTTATCGGTCTCTCTAAAAAACTCACAGGGAGATTTTTTTTATGAACAATTTACTCATTTCGGCGTTCGATTTTTCCGCCATCTTCGGAAATATCGGCAAAAACTGGTATTATTACCTTGCTCTGGCGATTGTTATCGCGCTTTTGACAGCGTTTGCGGTCACGACAAAAAAACACAGGAACAATCTGAGCAAAACTCAGAAACTTGTGATGATGGCAACGCTTTCGGCATTCGCCTTTCTTGCAAATTATTTTACTTTCAAAGCGAGCGATTTTTTTCAGATATCTTTTGTCGCGACGGTGGGGTTCGTTGCGGGATATCTGCTCGGCGGAACCGCAGGGTTTGCGGTCTCGTTCATCGGAGACCTTATCTGCGGGTTTATTATGCCGTTCGGGCCGTATAATCCGATAATAGGCATCGGCACGGGGCTTTGGGGTTTTATTCCCGGCATTATATTCACGCATTTCAAGGGCAACGAATACGTTAAAACAGTAATTTCGTTTGCGCTCGGATTTATATTCAATTCTTTCTTGGTGAATACTCTCGGCCTTTCGCTCATGTACAACATGAGCTTTCAGAGCCTTATGGTCTTGCTTCCCGGTAAACTTGCCGTCGTTTGCGGCAATGCCGCGCTGGGTATTGCTTTGATAAGCGTTTTTCCGAGAATATTGCCCAAAGATAAATTTAACGTCGGCTCTTCGCGCAAAGAAAGAGGTCAAAAAGAAACGCCCGCCGCTTGACGTAAAGCGATTCTTTGTGATACAATACTGAAAAAAGGGGATACATTATGAAAATAAAACTTAATCCCGACAGTGAAATAGTCGAAACCGTCAAAAAGGGGCTCGAAAAGACCGGAGGATACTGTCCTTGCAGGCGCGAGCGTACGGAAGACTATAAATGTATGTGCAAAGAATTCAAAGATCAGATCAAAGACCCTGATTTCGAAGGTTTTTGTCACTGCATGTTATACTATAAAGAAAAATAGGAGGAAACCGTTATGCGTTATATTTGCAATGTATGCGGATATGTTTACGACGAAAGCACCGAAGGCGTAAAATTCGACGACTTGCCTGCGGATTGGGTATGCCCGCTGTGCGGCGTCGGCAAAGACGAGTTCTCGCCCGAATAAGAGAAAATGGTTTTAACGGGAATCGTTATATAAAATTACATATTCAGAACATCGCTGCGGAGCGCCGAAAATTCGGCGCTCCGCAGCGTTTTTTAATAATTATATGCTGCAACGGTTGCGCATATATGTTTTTTATGCGGCATATGCGCTGTAAATGCGCAAATATAAAGGGCATCAGCCGCGGTTTTTCTTTATTTTGCTTTGCATTTTTATTTTGATCTTATTGAAAAAACCGTTTACTTCCACAAGACCGAAACCTGCGAAAAGCGCGGCGTTGAAAAGCACTAACAAAATACCGCATATTATGAAGGTAAAACCTGTTCCGAGATGGGGAAGAAGCAGTTTTTCAAGCATCAGTCCTAAAATCACCGTCGGAACTATAAATGCCGCGGCAGACAGCATGAATTTCAAATATTGCGGTTTTTGCCGGCATTTTTTGTGCAGCAGTATCAGATTTAACACAGTGGTCAGCCCGTATACGAAAGTAAATCCCACTAAAAGCGAATATATGCCCATAACGAACGGCAGAAACCAGATAGAAAGCAGCATGAATACCGCGCTGATTATAAAATATACAAGCGTTCTCTTTTCAAGGCCTATGGAGTTAAGCATGCTTGTGGTGATGCTCGAAACACTCATGAAAAGCATCAGGAACGCCGATGCGGACAGATATTTTCCGCATTCGTAGCTGTCAAATATTATTACGCCTATCTCTTCGCCGCATACCGTGAATACAGGTATGAACAGGCAGGAGACGAACACGGTGAATTTTATTGCCTTTTCAATGTCCCGCTTTAAGTAGTAATGGTTTTTTTTGTAAAAGTTTTCGGAAATTTCGGGCACCAGTACGAGAGTGAATGATCCTATCAGAGTTGTCGGAATGAACAGAAGCGGTATTGCCTGCCCGACAGCCGCTCCGAATGCGCTCATTGCCTGATTATTGCTCATGCCCGAAGCTATGAGCCGCAGAGGCATT
Organism: uncultured Clostridia bacterium; assembly: GCA_959605945.1. Taxonomy (GTDB): domain Bacteria; phylum Bacillota; class Clostridia; order Christensenellales; family Borkfalkiaceae; genus UBA1259. The sequence continues at coordinate 6,658 of CAUHGY010000009.1, forward strand.
ATTATGGATACTAAAGACACCACCATGGAGTTCGCCGTGCGCATGGCGGTGATGGGAAGTGCCGATGCAAGCAGGGGTTTGAATTCGGATGCAGGGTTTTTAAGTTTGTTTTTTCTGATAAAAAATACCGTCGTCGCGAGCGTAAAAGAAAAAAGATAGCTTATCAGAACCGCCACGGCGGCGCGTGCCGCGCCGTCATAGACGCTTGTTGCGCGGTTGATGAGAAAAATGCCGACGACGATCATGCATATTTCTTCGAGCAGTTCTATGATGCTGTACGGCAAAAAATCTTTATTGCCCCAGAAAACGCCGCGCAAAACGGCGTAGACCGAAGTAAAAATAAGTCCGGGCAATATTATCAGAAAAACGTTAAGGCATCTTTCGTCGGCAAAGAGAAAGCCGAACTTACCGCCGGCGAAGAAAAAAATCAGACACAGAGGTATGGAGACGGCAAGCGTAAACGAAAGCCCTGCCGTTATAACTTTATGTACGCGGTCCGGACGGTTTTCGGCTTTATATTTAGTCATCAGGCGTGATACCGTGACGGGCGTCCCCGAACACGCTATCGTGAACAGCAATCCGAAAACCGAAAGCGCCACCTGGTACATGCCTATGCCTTCCGAACCTATGGTCCGTGACATATATATTCTGTATAAAAATCCCAGAAATTTTTCGCTGACCGAAAATATTGTTACGACAGCCACCGTTTTGAAAAACTTTCTCAATTTCTTCTCCTTTGAAAAATAACTTGTCTTTCAATATTCTATTCACGGGTAAATATAAATATAATAATGATATGAAAAAGTTTTTCTATCGGGTAGGAGAAAGCGACACGCTGCAGTCCGTTGCCGCGCGGTTTAACGAACCTGCAGGCAAAATTATAGCCGAAAACTGTCTTGTTCGGGAAATAGAAGAGGGCGATATGCTCTATATAGAACGGGAAGACGGTTTTTTTTATACCGTTCGCCCGCAGGACACGCTGTTCTCGCTTTCGGAAAAGTTCGGCGTGCCGCCCGAAAAAATTCTGTGCGACAACAAAACGCCTTACTTATTTTTTTCGCAGAGAATTATCATCAAAAAATAAAAAACGAGAATCGCGTTCGTATTGTCTGTTATTTCGGTTTTCGGCACAATTAAAAGGCTGAATATCGGAGCAAATATTTTGTAATAAATTTTTACATTTGCTTAAATAACCGGAAATATCAATTGAATTCTGTTGTTTTTTTAATTAGGGCTGTTTAAGGTTTTTTATTTTTTTGTAAAAACAGGACGGATATGGGGTGATTTTTGTCCTATTATTACATTGAAAATAATCTTTACGGTGGTATTATACTAAAGTAGCGTTAAAAAACGTCAAATATAATGGAGGGAAAAATGAATATTAACAAAGCAAAAAAGAGCAGTATATTATTTCTTTTGCTGCTTGCGGCAATCTGCTTTTCGGCACTTGCATTTACCGTCGGCAAAAATGCCGATGCCGCTGTGGGCGATGTTTACAGCACCCAGGTGTTTGTCACGGATGAGCATACGTCGAAAGACGTTATAGCCGGAAAAGGGTGGTGGTTCCATTCGGACGAAGCGTCGTCGGCAGGTTCGAAAGTATTCGAACTCAATAAAGACCTGGTAAACAAATTTATCGCCGCAGGCTATACTTCGGTTGATATAAAATTTAACGGCGGAGGAGCGTTCGGAGAAAGAGATCACGGCGATTCTACGTATTTCAACTCTACGCAGCCGTTGTTTACAAACGTTGCGGTCAGCGGTTTCGGAGCCGGCGGCACGGTTTCTCTCGGCGGCGGCCAGCTTGCCGATTTACAGGGAATAGATCCCGTATCGGGCAACGTTCCGCTTTCGGTAAGTCTCAATAACGCCGACGTCGATTATGTTAATTATCCCGTAAAATTCGTCGTTCCGAATGTGAATAACCTGGCGGTAAGTCACGGCATACCTTTCTCTCAGGATTGTTTCGTGACCAGCGTAGCTTTCAAAGGAGAAGGAAAAACAACCTACGAATTTACGGAAGACGGTGAAATCGAACAAAAAGATTACATACTGCCGCTCAAAGAAACGACGTCGGTCACATATTATCCGAACAGAGGATGGCGTATAGATTCGACCGACGGGCAGGGCAATTACGACGATACGTCAAAAGCCAAAGTATTTTATATAAATACCGAACTTATAGCATCATATTACGAAGACGGCTATACAACCATGTCGGTAGCTTTCTGCAAAGACGGTTTACGTTTCGGATACGACCCGAATCTTGTTTCGTCGAGTATGGCTAACTTCGTCCTTTGCCAGGCGTTTTCAAACGACGGCAATCTGACTCATTATGCCGATATCTTCCAGGGCGAAGGCTATATCATGCGCGCGGAGAACAACTTAGGCTACGGCGAAAGCCAGGTGCTCGATATAGGTTTGGAAAGCTATGAAAATAAATTAATCCGCTTTGTTATCACAAATCTTTATTCCGGGACCGACAGTTTTGCGGAAGACGGTATCATGAGCGCATACGTTTCTTATATCAAGTTTTCCGGAAGCGGCAAGGAAGACGTATATCTCAGCGGACCCAAAGACATGGGAGAAGGGTTCCTCAATGCCGGCGAAGACACCGTCATAACCGTGAATAACGACAGCTATAAGGTGCAGTCGTCGGAAGAAACGATGGAAAACTATGACGGAAAAAAGGAAATATATATCAAAAAAGAAATCATAGCCGCGTATAGGGAAGCGGGAGCGACTTCGCTTGTGCTCGGTTTCGACGACGGCAGACAGTACGGTTTGCCGGAGGGCGGAGATTATTGGAGCATGTATTCCAGCGCATATGTAGGCAATCAGCTGCTGTGGGAATCAAATAATTTTGCAAGCAATTGGGAATATCTCGGCGGCGTTCCCGTAATGAAAGTAGTTATTCCGCTCGATAAGGCGGGGGTCAATTATGACCACAACATAAGGCTCTCGTTCTCCAACAGGTTCGCGGGAATGGATATCAACAAGGAAGTTTATATTTCCTATATGGGTTTTTCCGACGGAGAGAACGACAAGAAAGTTTCCGTAAATACTATCGATGCGGTATTTGAAAATGACGCAATTCAGGCGGAATCAGATTACGGTTATTATCAATCTGTCGTTGCGCAGTTCGGTGCGGAAAACGTGAAGGTCGGGGTCATAGCGGTGCCGTCTTCGGAATTACCGCCGGATGAAGAACTGACCGTGGCAAACCTGACGGAAAACGGCGTTCCTTATGAAGATATTTCGTTGGAAATGCTTAATGAAAGCAGTGCCGTTGCAGACGGATGTTATGATTTTGCAGCTTCGGCAAACGGGCTGACTGCAGGGGAATATACTGCCGTCGCTTATATAAAGAGCACCGAAAATTTGTTGTTCGACAATTATGTTTATTCGGATGAATTTGTTTTCGAAGTTCCTTCGCTTGCGACGCTCGGAGCGGCTGTTCGCCTTGACGACGAAGGCAGTTTGAGAGTAATAAGCAGAATAAGCAAAGCAGAACTCGAGAAACTCGACTGCGACAGCTATAAAATAGGAACGCTTTTCAAGGGCGGAACTCTTACCGGAGCTTTGATGGCAGAAACTGCGGGCGCGGTCAAAATCGAAAATGAAGGCGCTTATTGGAGCGAAGATGAAAATTCGTATATAATTTCCGCATATATTTACGGAATAAGCGCCGAGCATTATGCAGATACCGTCAATGCATGCGTATATATCGAAGTTCATAAAAACGGAGAGACAACGTATATATACGGCAACGTGATAGAGCGCTCTCTGGCGGGGATCGCCGCCGAGGCTCTTGCCGACGTCAAAGATGTTTCCGAAGGCGATTATATTTATCAGACAGAGGACGGAAAATACAGCAAGTATAACGACACAGAGCGCGAAAAACTTGCAGGATACGTTGAATAGTCTTAAAAGGGAGAAAGAAATATGAAAAAATATCAGAAACCTGAATTAATATATGAAACAATTTTGACAGAAAACGTCTTGGCGGCGAGTGCGGTTGAATTCGGAACCGAAATAGATAACGACACGTTCTGGAACTGAAAATCGTCGCATTTACGTAAATAAAAATAAGGAGTGGGGGAAATGGTTATTAACAGAGTCGTTAAAAACTTTGTCGCGGTTGTTTTGTCGTTTTTGGCAGCGGTGTGCCTGTCGGTATTTGCGCTGACTTTTACTCCTGCGGACGGCAGAGCATACGCCGCGATCGGCGACGTTTATAACGTGGAAGTTTTTAAAGTGGGCGAGCATACTACCAAAGACGTTATCGAAGGCTCCGGCTGGTGGTTTCATTCGGATGAAGAAGATATCTCCGGTGCCAAGCGTTTTTCGCTCGATAAAAATCTGATGAATAGATTCATCGACGCGGGATATACTTCGTTCGAAATTTGGTTTAACGGCGGAAATGCGTTCGGTGAAAGAGACCACGGCGACGCTACATATTTTAACAATACTCAAACGCTTTTTTCATATGTGACGGTGAGCGGCACGGGGCTTGGGGGAAGCCCCGAGCAGCTTGCCTACGGGCAGTTGGCGGATCACAGGTTGCCGAGCGAACAGTCGGCAATGATCATAAGTCTTGAAAACGGCAACGTCGATTATGAAAACGGCGAAATAACATTTACAGTTTCCAATAACAATAATTTTCCGGATTATAACAATCAGATTGCACAGGATTGTTTTGTTTCGAGCATAGTTTTTAAGGCTAAAGGCAAACCCGATTACACATTTTCACAGGAAAGCATAGCCAGAGAAGATTATATCCTATCGCTTAAAGATACGTCTACCGTGACTTATCTTCCCAACAAGGGTTGGCGCATAGATTCGACCGACGGACAGGGCAATTACGACGATACGTCAAAAGCCAAGGTGTTTTATGTCAACCCTGATCTCGTGGCGTCGTATTATGCCGAAGGGTACACCACCCTGTCCGTGGCGTTCAGCAACGACGGACTGCGTTTCGGTTACGATCCGAATCTGGTTTCGCCGTGCACTGCGAATTTCTTCGTATGTCAGGCGTTTCTGAACGACGGCACTTTGACGCATTATGCCGATATTTTCCAAAATCAAGGTTACGGCATGCGCGCGGAAAACAACCTGGGCTACGGCGACAGCAGAGTGCTTGATATAAATCTGGAAGGCTACGCGGATAAATTAATCCGCTTCGTTGTCACCAACCTTTATCCCGGGACCGACAGTTTCGCGGAAGACGGTATCATGAGCGCATACGTTTCTTATATCAAATTTTCCGGAAGCGGCAAGGAAGACGTTTTCCTGACCGGTCCCAAAGACATGGGAGAGGGGTTCCTCAATGCCGGCGAAGACACCGTCATAACCGTGAACAACAACAGCTATAAGGTGCAGTCGTCGGAAGATACGATGGAAAATTATGCCGGAAAAAAGGAAATATATATCAAAAAAGAAATCATAGCCGCGTATAGGGAAGCGGGAGCGACTTCGCTTGTGCTCGGTTTCGACGACGGCAGACAGTACGGTTTGCCGGAGGGCGGAGATTATTGGAGCATGTATTCCAGCGCATATGCCGGAACGCAGCTGCTGTGGGAATCCAACAGCTTCGGAAGCAGTTGGGAATATCTCGGCGGCATTCCCGTAATGAAAGTAGTTATTCCGCTCGATAAGGCGGGGGTCAACTATGACCACAATATAAGGCTCTCGTTCTCCAACAGGTTCGCGGGAATGGACATCAACAAGGAAGTATATATTTCCTATATGGGTTTTTACGACGGACTGACGCATAAACAGATTTTAATCGACGGCATAGACTGTACCGCGGTTCAAAGCGACAGAACATTTAAAGCGCAGATGAATTACGGCTATTATAACGCCGCCATCGCCCAGTACGGGGAAGAAAACGTCGAAGTGGGCGTCATAGTAGCTTCTACAAGTCTGTTAGACGACGGGGACGAACTGACGGCAGAATATTTGACCGAAAACGGCATTCCCTTCCATGACCTGACTGCAACGGTCGAAAACAAGGATACTGCCGCGGCGGACGGCGCCTATACTTTCGCTGTTTCACTCACGGGAATAGCGAACGAAGAAAACACCGAGTTTACGGCGGCTTCGTATATTTTGCTTAAAGACGGTTTGTTTTTTGAAGATCGGATTTATTCCGGCAAAGAAAATTTGACGGTCGAGATCGTGAATTACAACGTGGAATACGTTCTCGACGACGGAGTTAATTCGGATAGCAATCCCGAAACGTGGAATTTTTTCCGCGAAGCCGGTCTGTCTGCCGCTCAGAAGGAATTTTATGACTTTGCAGGGTGGTATCTGAACGGAACTTTTGACGGCGAAAAGATCACCGCTCTCAGCGAAAACATCGTTCAAGACGGAAAGATCACTCTTTATGCTAAATTCACCAAGAAAAATTATACTATATTTTTTGATTCGGACGGCGGCAGCGAAGTCGAAAAGATCACGTTGCCCTGGGGTGAAACGGTTACACCGCCCGCCGAACCGGAAAAGGATTATTATAACTTCGTCGGTTGGACGCTTGACGGAGAACCTTATGAGTTCACCGTCATGCCGAAAAACGATTTAGAACTTATTGCTCTCTTCGAAGGCGTAGAATACAACATAACAAAAGGTTCGGCTTCTGAGGGAGTAACTTTCGATGTGGCGCAAAAAGGTAAATACGGCGAAAAGGTCTTGGTTACGCTGACTCTTCAGCCCGGTTACGAAGTCAGCGAGATAGCGGTGGAGGCGAAAGACGGGTCGGAAACTCTGTGGTTTAACGATAACGGCGTCTATTCGTTCAGCATGCCCCATTCCGACGTTACGGTGTCCGTTATCACAGAGGCGAAGAAATATTCCGTTAAATATGTAAACGCCGACGGTATTATCAACGATAATCCGCTGGAAATAAGGGCAGGCGAAACGCTTGAATTGAAAGACGTCGAAAAAGAAGGCTATCTGTTCGAAGGATGGTATAAAGACGCGGAATTCAAAGAAAAAGTTACATCGCTTTCCGATGTCACTGCTGACGTGACGCTCTATGCCAAATTTACTGAGCAGTCGGGATGTTCATCGCAGATTTCATACAGCGGAATCGGTGCGGCGCTGCTTATCGCCGCGGCGGGGCTTGTCGTAACCTGCCGGCGCGGAAAAAACAATCGCTGAAAATACTGAATGTTGATAAACTTTAACTAAAAGGGGATTTGTATGAAAAAAAGATTTGTAAGAATTATCTGCTTGATTATGTGTGTGCTTTTATCCGTCACTGCCGCCGCCTGCGGGAAACCTGAGGCGGAGAAACAGGGTTCGGGTAAACTATATCCCATTACCGTGCATCTTTATAAGGGCGGATTCGGTGAAGAATGGCTGAAACAGCTCAGCGCCGAATTTAACGAGCTGTATCTGAAAGATACCGATTATGAGATACTTTACGAAGCTACGAAAGATACGCCGGATACGCTGCTTGTAAACGTAGAGCACGGCAACAGCAAATATCAGTTGTTTATCAACGGTGAAAACAATATCGTCGAAGGCATATATAAAGACCTGCTTGCAGATATGTCGGATATTGCAGACGCAAAGGTAGACGGCGAAAACAATCCCGACATCAAGGGCAAAATGAACGATTACGAGACCTGGCAAAGCATCTATTCCAAGTACGGAGAGGGCCTTTACGCTCTGCCGTGGGACAGTTCGATTGTCGGTCTGATATTCGACCATCAGCTTTTTGTGGATAACGGTTATTACACTTTTGCCACCGAGGCCGATGCGGCAGAACTCGAAGATGAAAAAATTCAATTCGAAGTGGTGGAACTGAATGACGATGCCCGCACGAAAAGGCTTGTATTCAAATCTTCCGAAAACAGCGTCAACTATAAGGAAGGCGATTATATTCTTTCCAAGGGTCAGGACGATACGTTCGGAACTTACGACGACGGCCAGCCTACTACCGAAGCGGAATTCGAAAGCATGGTCAAACGCATAAAGCTTTCGGGTGTGTATCCTTTTATCTGGGGCGGAAACTATATCGGCGCGGACTATCTCAATAACGTGTGGCAGGCGCTGTTCGGACAGTACGAAGGCGAAGAAGATTATTATACTTTCTATAAATTTGACAGCAACGGAAAACCGGTTAAATTTTATGACGGTACGGAAAAAGCCATAACTATCAAAAACGGTTACGAAGTTCAGAAAATGGAAGGCGTCAAGGTCGCCTATGAATTTTTCGAAAAATATTTCGATTATGAAGACGGTCAGGGAGCACAGTGGTGTCACCCGCATTGTTCGTCGGCTTCGGGCAGCCATTTTACGGGGCAGGACAGATTCCTTTTGGGATATCAGCATGCCAGCACAAATCCCGAATCGGCGTTTCTTTGCGACGGCAACTGGTGGGAAAATGAAGCAACCGCCATGTTCAACACCCTTGAAGACGCCGGAAGGGGCAAGGGCGACAGAGAATACAGATTTCTGGTTTTACCGGAATTGCCCGGGCAAGCCAGCGAAAAATCATGGTTTTCGACCTGCAATTCGGGCACTATCTTCATGCCGAAAGACAGCAATACGGAAAGACTTAAAATTACCAAGGAATTTGTCAAATATATTCTTAAAACCGAGAATCTGAGCAGGATCGCCGCAATGTCCGGCTATGTTTTCAACTATCAGATGGAGCTTCGGGAAGAAGATAAACAAAAACTGACGCCGTTTATAAAAAACGTATATGAGTTGTATGAGGATACGGATCGCATAGAGATAGCGCAGACGCCTATAAACAGATATCTTTCGCCGCTTGCTTATGCTTCGGATTTCGACGAGCTCGGTATTTACAAACCGGTAGTGCAGGGAAGAAATCCGTTACATACGCAGGATGTGGTCAGATCTTTCACTATAGATGAAATTCTGTCTTCCTTCCCCAACTGGAACGAAACGCAGTGGAGCCATTTTATAAGCCAGGCACAGAACAGCGGATTTTATACGGATGTGGAGATATGAAAAAGAAAAAAAGCGTAAGTTTGTTGAAGAGAAGACAAAATTTGTTTTCTTTTATGTTGCTGCTTTACCCGATAGCCATGTATCTCGTTTTCGGCGTATTCACGCAGCTGAGAACGCTGGCGATGATGTTTACCAAAATGGACTTTTTGGGCAACATGACTTTTCTCGGCTTCGATCACCTGTTCGATAATTTCAAAAGCTTTTTTCAGGAGATATCTTCGGACGGAAGCATAGTGTGGGCGTCGATGCTGAATTCGGTGAAAACGTGGTTTTTACTGTCGATAATTTCCAACCCGCTGTATTTTATATTTTCGTTTTTCGTCTATAAAAAATCGTTCGGGTCGAAGTTTTTCAGCGTCGTTGCAATGCTGCCGGAAGTTATTTCAGCACTGATATTCTGCATGATATTCAAACAGTTTGTGGAATTTCCGCTGCCCGAAATCATGAATTTGTTCGGGTATGAAAATTTCCCGAATTTGCTCGGGTCCGATAAATATACATACGGCGTGGTATTCTTTTATCAGATATGGTCGTCTTTCGGAATGAGCACCATTTTCTACTGCAACGCATATAACTCGATAGATCCTGAAATTATCGAGAGCTCTCAGATGGACGGCGTGAGTAACCTGTTTCAGGAAATATGGTACATCAATTTTCCGATGGTTTTCCCGACGTTCAAGACGCTGTTCCTTCTGAATTTCGTCACTATATTTACGTCCGATTACGGATTGATAACCTTTTTCAAGTACAGCGCCCCGACGTCAACCTATGTATTCGGCTATTACAACAAAATTAAGATCTATGCCGCGTCTTCTTCGGGCTATCCTCAGCTCGCGGTCATGGGCTTTATAATAACCATAATCATGACCCCGATAGTTTTATTGGTTAAAAAGGGATTCGACAAAGCTGACCCCATGGAATAGGAGACGAATTATGGATAAGAGAATTGTAAAGTCTAAGGGCGAAAAAGCAATAGATATTACGGCCATAATTCTGACGTGGTTTTTCAGAATTCTGATGCTCGTATATTCCATATCTCTTATAACGCCTATCATATGGATGGTGGTGAATTCTTTTAAGGGATATCAGGAAAGCTATCTTGCATCGGCATTGGCGCTGCCGAAAGTGTGGGTTTTTGAAAATTACATCAACATTTTCGATAAATTGGTCTACAAGGTCTATACTGCGGAAGGTATGCTGACATACGACATATGGAATATGATCTATTACAGCGTAATCTTCGCTCTCGCTACGTCCACTTACAGCGTGGTATGCATATCCGTCACCGCTTATGCCGTGGGGCGTTATAAAAACAAACTGACGAAATTTTTGTATGCGCTCGGTATATGGCTGATGATAATTCCCTTTACGTCGGACGGCGGCTCCGGACTGCTGCTCAGAAAACAGCTGGGTATTTACGACAATATGACCGCGCTTATTCTGACGGCGGGCGGGTGTCTGTTCACAGGACAGTATTTTCTGATGGAGGAGGCGCTATTCGAAAAGCTCGGCAAAGAATATGCCGAAGCCGCAGCAATTGACGGGGCGGGCGAGTGGACTATCATGCTCAGGATCATCTTCCCGCTGGCTATGCCGCTGATGACGGTGGTATTCGTCATAGGATTTATAGCGGCATGGAACGATTACGGAACGTTTATGTTCCTTTTGCCGAGTTATGCCAATCTTGCGCTGGGTATGTATAACTTCCAGCTGACGGCCTCAACCGAAGGTGCAACGTATCCGGAGGTTCTTGCGGGGTTCGTGATAGTGGCTATACCTATAATCATAATGTTTACATTTTCGCAGAAGCTCATGTCCAGGAATCTGTCTATAGGCGGATTAAAAGGATAAATTTGTTGATAGGGGAGAAAAATGAAAAAATACAGAATAATATTATCGCTTACAATACTGATATTTACGCTTTTCATATTTGCGTCCTGCGGCGGAAACGTTACCGACGCCACGGATTCGGTCGTCGTTCCGATATCGCAGACAGAAGAGAGATCGTTATTTGTCAGAAAAACTTCGATCAAGGACACCGACGACAATTATTTCCGTGAGTTTGACGGCTGGTCCGCACGCGGACTTTATGCCGAAACGGACACCGGTAACGCCATGTTCTATTACGCGCGGGCACTGACTTTGGACGGAGAGCAGCCGTTGATAAAATTCGAAATGCCTGCGGATGAGAAATTTTCCGTCAATTCCGTCGAGATAAGGCTTACCGACGTTTATGACGAAAATACATATGTAGCTGTCAGATTTACTCAGCATGACAACGGATACTGGTCGGCAGTGTCTGCAAGGAGTTCGGATGTCTTTTCTTATTACGGTTTCGATAACCGCGGCAACGGGCAGTGCAATACTAACGGCAGCGTATTTTTCGGCAGTAATTTTAACGGTACGGTTTCTGAAAACGACGTGCATTATCCCTTTAACGTGGGTTTTGACGGCAATGAAAATCAGGTATTCATATACCAGTCGGTATCCGAAAAGTTTATTGTTGCCGACCTTGACGACGAAAGCGTTTTCGGAGAAAACTCATTCGGAGGGTTTACGTCGGATAAAGTTTATTTGAGTTTTTCGTTTACCAAACTCAACAAGAGCGGCGCCGTTATCATAACTGAAATAGGCGGGCTTGCGGCGGCAGCTGCGACGGATTATAAAATCGGATGCGACAATCTTAAACTGGTCATGGTCGACGGCGAAGAAATGTTCGACGGTGCAGTAGGGTATAACTATCGGCTGCCCGTTCCCGTGGAAGATGATTTTCTGTACGGGAATAGTGCCGTCACTGCAACGCTGACTGACGGGGACGGCAACGCTGTCACGATTGATGACGGATATCAGTTCACTCCGGAAAAGGCGGGGGATTATGCCGTAAAATACGAGACTTCCGATATATTCGGCAACAAAGTCGAAAAAACGTTTGATTTCAAAGTCAATGAATCTGCCGAAGAGATAGATTTTGTTTTTGAAGACAAAACTTTTACCGTCGGCGAAACGACGGCTCTTCCCGAAGTGGAAATAAGCGGCGGGAACGGCTCTTTGACGAGTGAAATCGAATATTTTTACAATGACGAACCGGTAACCGGAGACAGCATATATCTCGGGGATTCGGGTGAAATTACCGTCAGAGCGTCTGCAACCGACGTGATAGGCAATTCCGGAGAAAAAGAGCGCACTTACGAAATTAATGACGCGCAGGTCATCGAAATTGCTTCGCCCGTGAGCCGTTATGCCGCTTCAGGCACCAGATTTATTCTTCCCGATTTCACCGCTTACGATTTCGTGAACGACAGAGAAATGGAAAAAAGCATATATGTTAACGGAGTTATAGCGGACGGCGGTGTATACAATGTTACCGAAAATGGCGGGGAGACGCTTACCGTTTGTTATTACGGCGATAAGGGAGAAGAAACGGAAGTAAAGAAAGAGTTTTCCGTGAATGTGATTTCTCCCGCAAAAAACACCGATATATCCACTTATTTCATATATGACGAAAATGAATTTGACGCAGTTACCACAACGAACGAAGTTTCGTTCACGTCGCTGCGTTCTGCCGAAAAAGCGGTCATAGCTTATCCTTTCGCGCTTTCGGCCAATATGGCGGAAATAACGTTGAACTTCAGCTCCATGTCGAGATTCGATTATCTGCGTATAGTACTGGAGGACATGGAAAAGGACAGCAAACTGTATTTTGATGTATTTTTTAACGGGGATAATTATTTAATACGTTATCCGTATAAGGGCGGATTCGGTGAGATTGTCGCCACAGACCGCATGAAAAACATAAACACTTTCACCGTTGTTTTTGACGGTGAAAAGAACAGCATCGCCGATTATCAGAATAACGATATTTTCTCATTTGAACACGATGCTCAGGGCAATGTATTTGAAGGATTTACGGCTAAAGCTTTTTATCTTTCCTTTGAATTTATAAATCTGCGCGCAAACGCATCGATCGGCGTCATGACGCTTTCCAATCAGAGCTTCAACTCGGTGATGTATGAATTCGGAGATTATACCAGGCCCGTCATTACTTATGATGAGCCGTTGAATATCAGCAATCTGGCATACGGAGACACTCTGACCATTCCCGCGGCAACGGGATACGACGTTTTAAGTCAGAACACATATCCGGTTTACTTCACCCTAAAGCAGGCGGGCGAAACGCTGTATGACGGCGAGCTGCTCGACGAAAGTTTTTCGGTGCCGCTGGATAAATACGGGCTTTACGTGCTCTCGTTTACCTGTACCGACGGCAAAGGAATTTCCGAGAAAACCGAAACCATGTTCAGAATTGACGATACTGTGGCGCCGGTCGTAAGTTTTAAAGACGGAATGAAAACGCAGGCGTCGGTGAATAAACCCTTTGTTTTTACGGATTTTGACGTCAGCGATAATTATTCGGATGCTGCCGATATAGAAAAATATATTGTCATCAATATCGGACAGGACGGTTTTGTCGCCATTAACCCGGGAGACGAATATACGTTTACGGAAAAAGGCAGCTATAATTGCGTTTATTATGCTGTAGACGCAAACGGAAACATCGGCGTCGGCGAATTTGTAGTCAACGTCGGATAAGGAGAGAAAGTATGAAAAAAGTAATCGGAATTATACTTTGCCTGGTAATGTTATTTACTTTTGCCGCCTGCGGAACGGATGAAGTGGGCGAGACAAAAGTTCCAATAGAACCGCTGGTCAAAAACGGCGAGTCGAAATATTCGTTGGTCATTCCCGACGACGCATCCGAATGCATCTTATATGCCGCGGAAGAATTCAACAACTTCCTTTATCAATCCACCGGCGTGACGCTGAAAGTGATTGAAGACGGAACAGAAGACGTCAGTCTTGACGGATATAATATTTCCATAGGCAAAACAAGTCTGCTCGAAGATGCGGCGCTTGACGTTGATTATCTTACTTTCAATCAGGACGGATTTTTGACTAAATCGGTCGGCAACAGCATTCTGATTGACGGGTATCTGGAAAGAGGAACGCTGTACGGCGTCTATGATTTTCTTGAAAAAAACATCGGCATCAGATTTCTGACTTCCGACTGCACTTATGTTCCGGAGCTTGACAGCGTGCCGCTTTACCGCGAAGACAGAATAGAAGTACCGGATTTTGCCATGCGTCAATATCTGAATGCGGATATTTACAACCTGTATGCAGATTCCGCCTTTGCCACGAGATCCAGGCAGGATACATCGTATCTTCTGAGTCTTGATCCCAAATACGGTGAAAGTTCTTCGCTGTATTTCAGAGTGATAGAACACAATATGCATTATTTTGTTCCGGAAGAAATCTATCGCAATCCCGACTTGCCGGAAACTTATCATGATGAATTTTATTTTGATTTCCCCGGAAATTACGCAATGTACGGGCCGACAATTTGTCTTACGAACGGCATAACGGAAGACGGGAAACTTGACGAAAGCATGGATTTAAGCGTAGCAAAGATCGTTGCCGACGAAATGTATAAAGACATTCTCGCCAATCCGCAGGCAAGATATTTTATGTTCCAGCAGGAAGACAGCGGCTATTGCTGCACTTGCGAGAGATGTTTAACCGATGCCGAAAAATATGAACGCTCGGGCATACTGATAAGATTCTGCAACGTAATGATAGAACAGCTGGAAAAGAAAATGGAGCAGGACGGCATTAGCCGCAATTTTGAAATCGTTACTTTTGCATATTCCTATTCTTCCGAACCGCCTATTAAAGTTGTTGACGGAACCGCGCAGCCCATAGACGATACCGTGGTGGCGGATGACAAACTGGTAATGAGAATTGCCGGCGCATATGACGTCGCGCACGATTATTTCAGTTCCGAACAGCCTTTGACTCTTTATTCCAGCCTTCAGAACTGGAAAACAGTGGCGTCGAAGTTTATGTTGTGGATTCAGGATATGGATTTCGGTGATTACAAGTCTTATTTTCCGTCCACGCATAACATTAAGCGGAATATAGACGGCATGTATGATTACGGCGCAGTCTACGTGATGATGCAGGGCTCTCAGGACGATAAGTTCAACTGGCAGTCGAACATGAGATCGTATCTTTACAGAAATCTTTTATGGGATAAGGATCTCAACGTCGACGACCTTAAGGACGAATTCATAAGAATTTATTGGGGAGAGACTGCGGCGCCTTATGTAAAGAAATTTATCGACAATTACGATATGGTTTACGCGATAGCGGTGCTTAAAGATCCCACTTTGCAGATTTATTCTACCTGGACCGACCATCTCGATCCCTCAAACGGATTTTTGTCGCTCTCGTTCTTGCAGAGCCAGATAGATCTTATGCATCAGGCGGCGGATGCGGTGAATGCGGATCAGAACCTGACCACGGCAGAAAAGAACACATATCTCAAACGGCTTGCAATGTGCGAAACTTCGCCTACATATACCATTTACAGATTCTACAGTGAGTTTTATCCTGTGGCGAATGCCGATGCAAAGCGTCAGTTTACGGCAGATATGCTTGAACTTATGGATTATGCCGAACAGATGAGCATTTCTGAATCATATCCCGTTTCGTCGTTAAAAGCTAATGAAGGCTTTGTATAGGAGACCGTATGAAACTTGTTGAAAACGGCAGGTCGCTTTTTAAGATAGTTATTAAAGACGATGCTTCGGAATGCAACGCATATGCTGCGGAAGAATTGAAAAATTATCTTTTCAAAGCGACCGGCGCCGAGCTTGAAGTTTTGCACGAAAGCGGCTGCCTATGCAGATGTATCTCTGTCGGAGATACGGAGTTGTTTAAAAAAACGTTCGGGAATTTCGATTTTTCCCGTTTCGGAAGCGACGGGTACGTCATAAAACAGGCCGGGGGAAATTTATTTATAAACGGCGACACTGACAGAGCGGTGCTTTTCGGGGTATACGGGTTTTTAGAAAAATTTCTCGGCATACGCTTCATAGCGGCTGATACTACTTACATAAAAGACGTTTCCGAACTGGAAATACCCGATAAAACGGATGTGGAAGAAATTCCCGACTTTGCCATGCGCGGGTATCTCGAAGCGTCCATGTATGACGAAGAGAACAATCGTCAGCCGCTCTGCGACTACGATTTCGCTCTCAGAAAAAAAGCTCATCATTCCTTTCTTTTTCCGGACGACCGCCACGGCGGGCGCTGTGCGTACTGGGGCAGGGGCGAATGCCATAATTTTCATCTGTACGTAAGCCCCGCGCTTTACGGCGACCCCGAAAAAAAAGAGACCTATCATCCTGAATTCTTCTATGTGAACGATAATGCGGGCGGAAAGGTTCAGGACGGCGTTATCGTGAGCGGCGACGATGTCACCATATGTCTTACCAACGGCATCACCGACGACGGAAAACTTGATGAAAGCATGGATATAAGCGTCGCTAAAATAGTGATAGAAGAGTTGAAAAAAGATATATTGTCGCACCCGGATATAGTGTATTTTAATTTCGATCAGGAAGACGGGCAGATAAAGTGCGAGTGCGACAGGTGCCGCAGGTTTGCGGCAAAATATAAGCGTTCGGGCGTGCTGATCAGGTTTTGCAACGTGGTGGCGGAAGAACTGCGCAAATGGGCGGAGAAAGAACTCGGGGGGAGAAAATTTTATCTCGTAACGTTTGCTTATTCATATACGCTCGAGGCGCCTGTCAGGACCGAAAACGGCATAACGGTACCCATTGACGAGAGTGTTGTTCCGTGTGAAAATCTAATCATGCGCATGGCTGTGGGAAGAAACAATTATTACAGCTATTTCGACGAAAAGCAAATTGCCGGCTCTCGAAAAGCTCTGAAAGAGTGGAAAAGCGTGTCCAAACGTTTTTTCTGCTGGATTTACGACTGTATGTTCGACAGATTTTTATATTTCGTGCCCAGTCTGCATACTATTGGCGACAACGTCAGAGGTTTTAAAGAGTTCGGCACCGAATATCTGATGGTTCAGGGCGGGCATAACGTAGGAGGTCTGTGGCAGTCTTCCATGCACTCATATATATATCTCGCAAAAATGTGGGACGTGTCGCTGGACGAAAAAGAACTCGGAAAAGAATTTTTGTTGCACTATTTCGGCCCCGTAGGCAGCGGCTGCGTCGAAAAAGTGATAAAACTTTTTTACGGTCTTTACGATGTTATCGTTCCGGAAAAAAATATTTTTGTCTGGACTATGGGCGGCATGGAAAAAAGCGGTGCATTTCCGAAAGAATTGCTGCTTGAAGTCAGAAAAACGGTCAGAGATGCCAGAGAAGAATCGAGAAAAACAGTGCGCGACGCGGAAAAAGCGGCGCTGTACGATAAACATCTTGCGCAAGTTGAACTGAATGCAGTGTATCCGCTTCTGGAAAGATTCGATTTTTATTTTCCCGAAAAAGACCATGACGAATACCTGAGCCTTGCAAAAGAGTGGGTTGAACTTTGCGATTATGCCGGAACCGTATATTACAGTGAATCTACGACGGTAAAAAGTTTTGCCGATGAAAATTATGTGTTTCCGTCATTTTTCAATGATAAGGAGGAGAGTTTATGAAAAAAGCCATTATAATCATTTTGTCCGCCGTTACCTTGGCGATGATTTGCGTGTTGGGAGCCGCGTGCGGCAAAGGGGCGGAAATCGAGGGCGTAACCAATATTGAAATGTCTTACAAAGAGCAGACGTACGATTTCTTAAGCGGAGTGAGCTGCGGAAGCGAAGAAGTGACGTATGAAACAGACGCCGTTTTAGGCAAGAAAGGGCTGTATTCGATAGTCTATTCCGCGGGCGGAGCACAGGTCGAGGCGACTGTTAAAATATACGGGGAACCTCAGATTTCCGCTATGGACGTTGCGCTGAGTTATGAAGATGCCGTGGCCGGCAGTACCGAAAAGATAGTTGCCAAAGATTCTTTCGGGAACGATCTCGAAGTGAAAATGACGGACATAGAAGGAGATCCCGAATATCTGAAGTTCGGTGCGGTTTATACCGTCAGCTACACGGCGACCGATAAAGTCGGCAACTCGGTTTCTTTCAGCAGAAAAGTAAATGTAAAACCGCAGGAAGAAACCGATTTTGGAAATCTGACTTTCGATCTCGCCGACGAGAGCGTTCCGTTCGAGATGGATGGCGAACTTGTTTGCATAGTTGATAACCGCGATAATATTTACACCGACGTAAGCTATGCGGACGGCGAATTCAAATGGCTCAACAAAGTCGGAAAGCAGTTGGGAACGGGAAAGCACAGACTGACTTTGGTGAATACCGTTGGCTATGGACTGCTGACGGTGGAAGTCAAGGATGAAAAACCGCTTGCTTACCGTTTTGACTACGGACATGACACCGAAGGTATAAACAATTATATCTATGCTCAGGGAGAAGAAATATATTTTCCGAAAATAGTCGGAGACGGCGATTCCGAACAGATTTTTTCCGTTACATACGAGGTGCTGAATTCTGCCGGCGATGTTCTGGATATTGAAGAATTTGACAGCAGCGTTATCGGAACATATACTTACAGAGCTCTGATAGAGCATAATAATGAGACCGTAACCGAAGAAAACGTTTTCTATGTGGTCGACGAAAAAGAAAAATACAATAACCTGTTCTCTGTCAATTCCAATCAATTTTTAAGCAATTACCGCCCCAATTATGCGGAAGGATCTACCTTTGAATATGTGGGCGAAGTTTCCGATTCTTACGGGGTGACGTATAACGCCGTTAAGTTTCAGAACAACAGCCGTCTTTCGGCCATAGAACAGAATCTGGGATTCAGTACCGACATTCTCGGCGAAATAATGACAAACGGCTCCACGACGATTACCATGAAAGTCAAGTTTGCCAATAAAGTGACACAGCCTGCGGATAATCCCGCATGGGTCATGATGTTTGCATGGGTCAGCGATTGGAACTGTTCAAACAACTACGAATTCACGATCAACAGCGACGGATGGACCACGTTGACTTATGACCTCGCCACATGCTGGTTGCGCCCTGAATCAGGGGATTTCTATTCTGTCGATTATTACGGGAATTATACCATACTGTATCCCGTCGTCGGGTTCTGGCTGCCTTACGATTACGCCTATGAACCTATTTATATTGCCGATGTTAAATTCGGCAACGGCAAAACCGTCGCCGACGAGGTGTATTACGATTTTGCCACCGGCGAAACCGTCAGTGTGGGAAACGAGGGGGTTACGGTAAAGAACGACGAAGAAACTACTCTTTACGACGACGTTAAAATTACCGAGAACGGATTGATAAAAAGACCTGTAGAAAACAGCAGCGACGATCTTCTCACATGGGAACTGTTTGGAGATATTTCCGGAGATACCCTTACATATAAAGGCAGGGAATATATAAGTTTTTCATATGATAAAGGGAACATCGTCAGCACCGACGGCAGTGCGCTCCGTCTCGATCCGTTCGGAGATTCTCTTTCGGCATACGGGTGCGATACAGCTTACGAACTGTATTATTCTACCGGCAAACCTGTGGAGACTTTTGATCAAAGGACTATGTCGGTGGTGCTTTCGGAAGGCGGATATTATTTGAACCTCAAAGTCACAAAGAACGGCATGACGACGGAATTTAACAATCCTTTCTACGTGAAGGGTATGGACAGCATTCTGAATAAAGTGAGTTCCAACGCGCTGAAATATTACGGATATGACGAAACCGTAGGTGAGGAAATATTCGAATTGAATACGGGAAGCAAGAACCTTTGGGAGCACAGGAATTTAAGTTTCAGCAGTGAACTCGTTTCAGAGATGCTGGATAAGGGTTATACCGATCTCGGAATCATGTTTATGCCGTTGCAGGGACTTGCCGAAGATAACCAGTGTTACCGAATAGAAAAAGACTCCATTATCGGCGTCACCGTAGGATTTGTGCATGTCGGCGACAGCCCGACGCCCAATTATATGGGATTTAACTCTTCGCATTACGGCACGTGGATAGATCTGAGCGGACTTTTATGGATAAACGAAAGCGTCAGAGATACGGGGGCTGTGGGCTTTACGTCGGTTTATAACAGCAGATTTTACTTTAAATATCTTTTTGATCTGCAGTAACCTTTTGCTTGCTGATAAATATCTCAATTATTGTATGCGACATCGCAACGAAGTTATAAGGCTTCGCCGGGAAAAAGTGTTTTTATCGTCTGCGGGGACAGCTGTTTCCGCAGACGATAGACAGTTGTCTTAAATGAACATGTAATGTAAATGAATCGCTCGGGCGGCTGTACTGCCGCCCGAGCGGTTCATGTCAGGCACCATAATGTTATTTATAATTAAATTAAAGGAGAAATAAATATGATAATAGACATTCATTCACACGTATATAAATATCCGCTGCCTTTCGTAACGCGGTTTTTGGATCCCGAAGAACTGATAAATACCTATGACGAACTCGGAATAGACAAAGCGGTGCTGTTACCCGTGGTCAGCCCGGAAATATATTTTCCGCAGTCGGTGGACGAAATTCTTGAAGTATGCAGACAATACCCTGAAAGGTTCATACCGTATTGCAATGTGGACCCGCGCGCCATGACTTATTCGGACAGAGCGCCGCTTTGGAAGGCTCTCGAATATTATAAAAACAAAGGCTGTAAAGGTGTCGGGGAAGTGATGCCGAATTTACATATCTGCGACCCGATGGTCCAGAATCTGTTCGCTGCCGCCGAAGCCGTGGAGATGCCGCTCGTTTTCGACGGTTCGGACATGCACGGCGGAGATTTCGGCCTTTACGACGATCCGGGGCTTCCGGGATTGGAGCATACCTTGCAAAGGTTCCCCAAACTGAAAATTTTCGGGCACGGGCCGCTTTTCTGGGCGGAGCTCGGCAGGCTGAAAACTCCCGGAGAACGGGGCATTATTTTTGATTTTAAGGGCGATCAGCAGGTCGGCATATTTCCGTCGGGTAAAATTGACGAAGAAGGCAGCGTGCCTTTACTGTTGAGGAGATATGAAAATCTTCAGTGCGATCTGTCCGATTATACTCCCATACACGCGCTTTCGCGCGATTTGGAATATACTGCAAAATTTCTTGACGAGTTTCAGGACAGAGTTTATTTCGGAACCGACCTTTGCAATCTCGGAATGGATGTGCCGCAGGTGAGATTTTTTAAAAAACTTCTGGCGGAAAAGGTGATTTCAAAAGAGATTTATGATAAAATAACTTATAAGAACGCGGTAAAACTTTTAGGGCTGTGATGTCTTGCCGTTCAAACGGGCATGTGTTTTTAATGGAGTCGAAAAATAAATGTGTAAGTCATTTAATGAAAAATTTATCAAGGCTTCCGACGAATTCGACGCGTCTTACCGCGGAAAAGTAGCGGCTCCGCTTTTCAGAAAAAAGTTTTTTCTCGAAAAGACAGGCAAGGCGGTCATTTCCGTCTGCGGGCTGGGTTACGGATATTTTTATATCAACGGCAAACCGATAACCGAAGATCTGTTCACCGCGCCGGTAAGCAATTACGATAAATTATGCTGGTACAACGTCTATGACGTGAGCAGCCTGCTTAAAGAGGGCGAAAACGTTATTGCGGTTATCTGCGGATGCGGGTTTTTAAATGAAAATTTTCCTTCAAACTGGGATAACGACAAGGCGGCTTGGCGAGATAATCCCAAGTTCGCGCTTTCGCTGTGCGTCGACGGGGTAAAGGTTGTAAAGAGCGACGATAGTTTTTTATGCACGGAAAAGTCCTTTGTAGTGCATAATCAGCTGCGCAGCGGCGAAATTTTTGACGCGCGTATCTATGATCCGCACTGGAAAGAGCTCGGTTTTGACGATTCGGCTTGGAAAAACGCCGTCGTAGACACGGCTTTTTCTCCCGAACTCAGAGAATGTGTATGCGAACCTGTCAGGGAATGCGAATTCTATGATTATGAAACTTGCATAAAGACCGACAGAGGGTATTTGTTCGATTTCGGCGTCAATATGTCGGGGTATGCGGTTTTAAATGCCGATGAACCGGAAAACACGGAAATAATTATCAGCTATGCGGAAGAAGCGAATCCGGACGGCAGCCTGAAACTGAACGGGCTTAACGTATTGTATCCTTCCGTGGATTTTCAGACGGACAGGTATATATGCGGAAAAACAAATTACCGTTGGTCGCCTAAATTCACTTATCACGGTTTCAGATACGTCCTTGTGGAGGGTCTCTCTGAATTGCCGGGGAAGGAAACGGTCAAAGCGGTTTTCGTGCATCAGGATATTAAAAGAATTTCCGAATTCGAGTGTTCGGATGCTCTGTTGAATAAAATTTACAAAGCCGGCATAAGGGCAACGCAGTCGAACATGATGTATGCGCTTACGGATTGTCCGACGCGTGAAAAATTCGGCTGGACAAACGACGCTCAGGCATCTGCCGAGCAGATTTGCATCAATTTCGATTGCAGGCGTTTTTTCGAAAAATGGATAGAGGACTTCAAAGCAAACATGCTGCCGGACGGGCAGATTCCCGCAATTGTGCCGACGCACGGTTACGGCTATAAACACGGGCCGGTGGCGGACGGCGGTTTTTTTGAAATACCTTACCGGATTTATCAATATTTCGGAGACAGCGCGGCGCTAACGGGGTGTCTGCCTTATTTCGAAAGATATTACGCATATTTTACAAGCGACGGATGCGATGAACAGGATTGGCTGTGCGATTGGGACGGATATACCAATCACGATATAGGCAAAGATTTTATTCGGCATATATATACGGTCAAATTATGTTCGATTATAATATTTGCTCAGCAACTCGCGGGAATTGTTCCTTCGGCGTTTTATATGAAAGAAAAGGCGGCGGCTGAAACTTCGCTTAAAAGATATATAGGCGCCGACGGGCGTTCCGTAATAAATTCGCAATCGGCGGTTGCGGCGCTGATATGTTTCGGGATCGGAGATAATCGCAAACTGACCGAACAGCTTAAAGAGCTTATTGACGCCGCCGGCGGACACATCGACTGCGGTATGTTCGGAATTCAATATATCTATGATGCGTTGAGCGAAAACGGCGCTGCAGATTACGCTGTGAAAATAATTACGGCAAAAGGAGCCCCCGGCTTTGAAAACTGGTTTTCGCGCGGGGCAACCACGCTTTGGGAAACATGGACCGACAGCGGGTTTACGGACTCGAGAAATCATCATATGTATTCAAACGTGCTGGCGTGGTTCTTCAAGCATCTTCTCGGAATAAGGGTCAGCGTAAATGAAGGCGGATATAAGAGAGTCGATTTTAAGCCTCTGCCGATCGGAAATTTAAGTTTTTGCAGAGGCAGTATAAAAACGCCTTGCGGTACTCTTTCGGCGGAATGGAAAAAAATCGGAGACAGCATGCAATATATTGTAGATGTCCCCGAAGGCGCAGAGGGGTATTACGGAGAAAAAAGATTAAAGACGGGAAAAAATATAATAGAAATTTGTTGACGGACGCTATATAGAATTATGGATGACAAAAAACCGTTCAACGGCTAATCTGCCGTCATGTGAAAGCAAATTATTTATAAGACCGGATTTGTCATGTGGGTCGCAGCTGCAGTTTTATCCGCTTTTTTTGCGGGAGTAACGTCAATTTTATCCAAATGCGGATTAAAATCCGCCGATTCCGATGTCGCAACAGCGGTGCGTACTTCGGTTGTGCTCATATTTGCATGGCTTATAGTGTTGATCACCGGGGCATATTTTTCGCTTTCTTCTGTCTGTGCGCGTTCGTGGATATTTCTTATACTCTCGGGAGTTTCTACCGGAGCATCGTGGATCTGTTACTTTAAAGCTCTGTCGGTCGGGGAAGTGTCCAAAGTTTCCGCCGTCGATAAATCGAGCATAGTTACTTCCGTTTTGTTCGCTATGATAATTTTCCCCGACGAACGTGAACGTTGGTGGCTGAAGCTGATATTTCTTGCCGTCATTACGTGCGGCGTCTATCTTATGACCGACATCAGGCACGGCGACTCGAAGAGCAAATACGCATGGTTTATTTTTGCAGCCATGTCGTCGGTATTTGCCGCGGCAACATCTCTTCTGGCGAAAGCGGGAATCGAAAACGTCGATTCAAATGCCGCAACCGCTATCCGTACATGCGTGGTATTCGTGATGGCATGGCTTATCGTAATCTGCCGCGGAAAATCAAAGCTTGTGAATAAACTCGGGAAGAAAGAAATTGTTTTTCTTGTTCTTTCCGGCATCGCGACAGGAGTTTCTTGGCTGTGCTATTATTATGCCGTTCAGCAGGGGCAGGTCAGCATTGTAGCGCCTATAGACAGGCTTAGCGTTACGGTGACGGTGTTGTTTTCGGTTGTGGTATTAAAAGAAAAATTATCTTTATCGGCATGGACGGGACTGCTGTTGTTGACCGCCGGGACCGTTTGCATGGTGATTTTTTCATGATTTAAGTTTCCGCGTTTTCTCATACAAAAAAGGATATCGGAATTTATCGGTATTATAGGGGATAACAAAAACTCCGTAAGTCTGCCGTTGTTTAGCGGCAGACTTACGGAGTTTAACCCTTATTGATGAAAATCCGATAGATCTTACTTGCATTCGTCGGCTTTTCCTGCGCAGCCGAGAACGTCTTTAAGTTTATGTTTTACGAGTTCTTTGATATTGGCTCTTGCGGGTTTGAGATATTCTCTCGGATCGAATTTGTCGGGATGCTCGGCGAAGAATTTTCTGATGGTGCCGGTCATGGCAAGTCTTAAATCGGAGTCGATGTTGATCTTGCAGACGGAAAGTCCGGCAGCCTGACGGAGCTGTTCTTCGGGCACGCCGATGGCGTTGGGCATCTTGCCGCCGAACTGGTTGACCATTGCCACATATTCCTGCGGAACAGATGAGGATCCGTGCAGAACTATCGGGAAATTGGGCAGTCTCTTGGAAACTTCTTCCAGAATATCGAAACGGAGCGCGGGGGGAACGAGAATGCCTTTTTCGTTCATCGTGCACTGTTCGGGCTTGAATTTATACGCGCCGTGCGACGTTCCGATGGCGATAGCAAGCGAGTCGACGCCCGTTTTGTTTACGAATTCCTCAACTTCTTCGGGCCTTGTATAGGAGCCTACGGCGTGGGAAACTTCGTCCTCGATGCCGGCAAGAGTGCCGAGTTCGCCTTCCACCACGACGCCGTGATCGTGAGCGTATTCGACGACTTTCTTGGTTATTTCGATGTTTTCTTTAAACGAATGTGCGGAGCCGTCTATCATGACGGAAGTGAAACCGCCGTCTATGCACGATTTGCAAGTTTCAAAATCGGGGCCGTGGTCGAGATGCAGAACAATGGGAATTTCGGGACATTCTATAACCGCGGCTTCCACAAGTTTAACGAGATATGTGTGGTTTGCGTACGCACGCGCGCCCTTGGAAACCTGAAGTATAACGGGTGCCTTTTCTTCTTTGCAGGCTTCCGTTATTCCCTGAACGATCTCCATATTGTTTACGTTGAACGCGCCGATTGCATAGCCGTTCTTGTAAGCCTGTTCGAACATTTTTTTAGATGTTACAAGTGCCATATTTTTATCCTCCAAAAATTATACCTTTTCATAGGTGAATAAAGTATTTTCCTTCACCCGAATTATTATAGCTTGTTTTTTTAAAATTGGCAAATAAATTTTAAATTTAATCGCAAATACTTTATATTTTTCGGCTAAAGTTGTATAATAATTGCATTGCAGGCGCAGAGCCCGCGCAGAAAAGGAGGCTTTATGACAGACCAAAGAATAAACAAACTTGCCGAAAATCTCGTCAATTATTCGTGCGCCCTCAAAAAGGGAGAAAAGATACTGATCGAAGCCAAAGGCGTGGATTATATGCTGGTAAACGCTCTTGTAAGGGAAGTTTATGCAGCCGGCGGCTATCCGTTCGTGGAACTTTTCGACAACCGCGTTTCGAGAGAGCTTTTGCTTGGTCAGACCGAAGAACTGGCCAGATTAAAAGCCAGATACGACGGTTACAGAATGGCGGAAATGGACGCTTATATAGGCATTCGCGGCGGCGAAAACTGCAACGAATTTTCCGACGTGCCCGAAGACAGAATGAAAACGGAGAGCGAGTTTTATTCGCATCCCGTGCATCACGAACTGCGCGTCAAAAAAACCAAGTGGGTGGTGCTTCGCTATCCCAATCAGGGCATGGCACAGCAGGCGGGAATGAGCACAGATGCTTTCGAAGAGTTTTATTTCAATGTCTGCAATCTCGATTATTCCAAAATGGATAAGGCAATGGACGCTTTGAAAGCGCGCCTCGATAAAGCCGATAAAGTCAGAATAATCGCCAAAGATACAGACATAAGTTTTTCTATAAAAGGCATAGGCAGCAAAAAATGTTCGGGTGAAAGAAACATTCCGGACGGCGAGATCTACACCGCGCCCGTAAAGGACAGCGTCAACGGCGTCATAACGTATAATGCGCCGTCGGTAGAGCAGGGCGTCAAGCACGAAAACGTTTCGCTGACCTTTGAAAAGGGCAAAATCGTCAGGGCAACAGGCAGTCATACCGATAAACTGAACGCCATACTCGACACCGACGCCGGCGCGAGATATGTGGGCGAATTTTCTTTCGGTGTCAATCCTTATATAACCAAACCCATGGGCGATATACTGTTCGACGAGAAAATTTCAGGGTCCATCCATTTTACTCCGGGGTGCTGTTATGACGACTGCTATAACGGCAACGTTTCGGCGGTACATTGGGATCTGGTGCAGATACAGACAAAAGAATACGGCGGCGGAGAGATTTATCTTGACGGCGAGCTTATCCGTAAAGACGGGCTGTTCGTCACTCCCGATTTATTGTGTTTAAACCCCGAAAATTTAAAATAGGCTGCAAAATAATTGACTTAAAAATCTTAAATAGCTATAATATTTAGGAAAAAATGTTAAAAATCTTATGGAGGACATACTTATGTCAAAAGTAACCAAAGTTGCAATCAACGGCTTCGGACGCATCGGCCGCCTTGCTTTCAGGCAGATGTTCGGTGCAGAAGGTTATGAAGTTGTTGCTATTAACGACCTTACAAGCCCCAAAATGCTCGCTCATCTTCTTAAATACGATACAATGCAGGGCAACTATGCGAGAGAACATGAAGTTTCTTTTTCGGAAGCTACCGAAACCGAAAACGGTTACATCGTCGTAGACGGCAAAAAAATCACCATTTATGCCGAAAAGGACGCCAAAGACCTTCCCTGGGGCAAACTCGGTATCGATGTTGTTCTCGAATGCACCGGTTTCTATACGTCCAAGGCTAAAGCTCAGGCTCACATTGACGCCGGCGCCAAGAACGTAGTTATATCCGCTCCCGCGGGTAATGACCTTCCCACCATCGTTTACAACGTCAACCACAAGACTTTGACGAAAGACGATCATATCATTTCCGCAGCTTCCTGCACGACCAACTGTCTTGCTCCCATGGCGAAGGCTCTTAACGATCTTGCTCCCATCGAAGCGGGCATCATGACCACCGTTCACGCTTATACGGGCGACCAGATGATTCTCGACGGACCCCAGAGAAAGGGCGATCTCAGACGTTCGAGAGCAGGCGCTATGAACATAGTTCCCAACTCCACGGGCGCTGCGAAAGCAATAGGTTTGGTCATCCCCGAACTCAACGGCAAGCTCATCGGTTCTGCACAGCGCGTTCCCACGGCTACGGGTTCCACTACCATTCTCGTTGCTGTTGTGAACAAAGCGGTTACCAAGGAAGAAATCAACGCCGCAATGAAAGCTGCTGCAAACGAATCGTTCGGATATAACACCGATGAAATCGTTTCTTCCGACGTTATCGGCATGAAGTACGGTTCGCTTTTCGACGCTACCCAGACCATGGTCATCCCCATGGCGGACGGCAAAACGCAGGTTCAGGTTGTTTCCTGGTATGACAATGAAAATTCTTATACCAGCCAGATGGTCAGAACCATCAAATATTTCTCCGAAATCAAGTAAGAAAAATATAAAACAAACAGGGCGCGGGAAGTGCGCCCTGTTTTTTATTGAAACGAAAAAAATTTTTATAACCTAAAGTAAGTCATGCGGCCAAAAGTAGGTTATGAGGCAAAAAGGCAAGCCATGGGCAATATGAAGCTGTACCGCCCCGAATTTCGGGGCGGTACAGTATTATATTTGCGTTTTTTTGCCGTTGCGGGACCGAGTGCCGTGCATATCTTTTTTAACAGGGGAACGGCGTGATAATAGCTGTAATCGTAAGATACGTTCTCGCCGAGTTCGCAGTCCAAAGCATATTCGGCGTCATAAAATTTTTTTGCGACGGAAAAAATTTTTCTTTTTTTACCGTAAGACAGTTTGCTGTAAAGAATAATAAAATTAATCGAAATAACGTTGATGTTTTCAAAAAAATTGACGCATTCGTCATAATGGGCAATTAAAATGTTGCGGTATTCTTCAACGGAGAGACCGTGCCTGCGCGCGTAATACGCTGTTTTTCGTTTGTTACTGATTTTTTCTTTTATTTCTTCAAGATACGGGATTTTCATGCTGCCTCCTTATAATTTCAATTATAATAATGCCTTATGGGTGTAAATATGATAGCATAACTAATGGGCATAAGTCAATTATTTTATGCCTAAAGGTTATAAAATGAATGTATAAAAAGCAGGTATCAAATATGGTAACATTGGAACAAATAAAAATCAGGTTAGCAGAAGCAATCAAATTAAGCGGCAAAACACAAGCGGAAATAGCGAAAAAGATAGGTGTAAGCCAACCATCAATAGCTCATTACGTGCGCGGCGATAAAATGCCCGCGCTGGACACTTTTGCAAATTTATGCATAGTGCTCGACGTTGACCCCGCGGATATTTTATGCACGGATAAAAAATAAAATACGGGATTTACGAAATAATTATAAGGACTTTGTTATGGGTAAAGAATATATTGTTAAAGCCTGCACGGGAATTAAAATCGAAGTTCGGAAAGGGCAGCTTATAACGGTTGCAGACGTGGAAGGCGGTCAGGTGGCGGATTTTTTTGCCGCAGTAAGCGGCAGTAAAAACGAATTTCTTTCGACCGGGGCGACCATCGATTGCCTTGAATCATTAAAACTTAAAGAAGGGGATACAGTTTACAGCAATCTGTATAATCCTATTTTGGAAATTGTTTATGATGACGTAAAAGAGCATGATTTATTGCATCCGTGCTGCCGTAAAGAAATGTATGATTTCTTTTACGGGAATGGTGCGGGGCATCCCAATTGCCTTGACAATATTAACGGCGCCCTGCATAAAGATTATGCAAGCATAACGCCCTTGAATTTGTTTATGCACACGAAAATCGGAGCGGACGGCGGCATTTCGGTCGAAAAACCGCTTTCGAAATCCGGAGATAAAATAATTATGAAAGCATTGACCGATCTGACGTTGGGCGTCGCGGCGTGCAGCGTATCCGAAAGCTTGTGTAACGGCGGGAAATGTACGGATATAAAGATAATTATTGATTGATTTTCATACATTTTTTGAAGGCAATGTTATTCGATAATATTGCGCATAAATGCGCATGTATGTGATTTTTGTCTGATATAAAGCTAAAAGCGCGCATATATATCGCGCGTTTTTGTTTATGTTATAAAAGCGACCTGCGGCGAAAATCAGGCTCCACGCGCGGAGATTTGCTTGTAATTATAATTTTTGTGTGATATACTATACTAATGATATTGTTTGTCTGTAAATACGCCTGAAACAAACGATGCGCTGTTTTTCGGCGATTGGATAAATACGAACGGAAAAAATAAAAGGCAACAAATGGATAAAAACGTTTCTCACAAAAGAATATATCTGTCTTCTCCGACAATGCACGGGGAAGAAGCAGAATACGTTAAATCTGCATTTGACAGTAACTGGATAGCGCCGCTCGGCGCAAATGTTGACGGTTTTGAAAAAGAGACTGCCGAATATGTAGGCGTGAAAAGCGCTGCGGCATGTGTCAGCGGCACATCGGCTCTTTTTTTGGCTTATAAACTTGCCGGAGTTAAAGCGGGGGACACAGTCATCTGTTCCGATCTCACTTTTGCCGCCACCGTTAATCCGATATCATATCTCGGAGCAAAACAGGTTTTTGTCGACAGCGAATACGACAGCTGGAACATGAGCCCTCGGGTGCTGGAGAAAGCTTTTGAAAAGTATCCCGCCTGCAAATGCGTGGGGCTTGTTCATCTTTACGGTTCGCCCGCTAAATTGGATGAAATACGCGATATATGCAACAGGCATGGCGCAACGCTTATAGAAGACGCGGCGGAAAGCTTTTCCGCCATGTACAAGGGAAAACAGACGGGGAGTTTCGGTAAGTATGCCGTTCTTAGCTTTAACGGCAACAAAATAATCACCACTTCGGGCGGCGGAATGCTTCTGTCTGACGACGAAGAGAGCATTGCCAAAGCGAGATTTCTGTCCACTCAGGCGCGCGACAAGGCGCCATGGTACCAACATTCCGAAATCGGTTATAATTTCCGCATGTCAAATGTCGTCGCGGGCATAGGAAGGGGGCAGCTTAAACATCTTGACGAGCACAGAAAAGCAAAAAAAACCATTTATGACAGATATCGGCTGCTGTTGAGAGACTGTCCCGTAAAAATGAACCCGTATCTTGTCTGTTCAGAGCCGAATTTTTGGCTTTCATGCATGATCATAAACGAAGGCGTTGCCGTCAGTCCCATGACGGTTTACGATAAACTGATGCAGGCGGACATTGAATC
>CAUHGY010000010.1 GCA_959605945.1 uncultured Clostridia bacterium
GGTACGGAGCTTTGTTTATTAAGATATTGTCTGTAATACGTCGGCGGAACGCCGAAACGTTTTTTAAAATCGCGGCTTAAATTGGCAGGAGAAGAATATCCGGTTTTATCGCAGATGACGTCAAGCGGGGTTTTATTGATAACGGCTTCCAGAATATAAGCGAATTGTTTTTCCCCGATATATTTATCGACGGTAAATCCGTAAGCTTTTTTAAATTGCATGTCGAGATACCTGCGGCTGTAATGAAACTCTTCGCAAACGTCTTCTATGGAAGGCATAGGCGAACGGTTGTCGATAAACGCTTTTATCTGTCTCGGAAGGTCGCCGGCATGGACGTATTCTGTCAGAACGTAGCTTAAAACGGCTTCCATAACAGTGGTGATCGCCGAGACGTTTTTTCGCCGGACATATTTTTTTAAAAGCGACGCAAAGTCTTTCAGCAGGGGACTGTCGTTAATATCGACGTCTATAAAACCGCGGATTGCGGGCGAGCAATTTATAAGTATGCACAAGTGATCCAGGCGGTAACCCGGCAGTTCGTTCAGATAAAAAGTTTTGCCGGCAGGAAGAACGTATAGATGGAAAGGCACAAGTTCCAAATCGTTTTTATCGTCGGAATACGCTATTTTTCCGTCGTAAACAATATAAACCCAGTTATATCTGCTTTCGTACTGCAATGGCGAAAGCCCCTTGGGACGCAGCATCAGAAAATAATCGAAAACCGATATGATTTTAATAGTATCATTCATAAAAACATTATACGCCGATTTTTCGTTTTAGTCAAATTTATTTCTATAAATGATAACAATTTTTCTTTTAATGATATTGTAATTCGGTGATTTTTGAGTTTTAATAAATGTGTATGAAATAAAAATAGGAGAACTATGCGGTATGGATTTTAAAAAAACGACCGTCGTGATTCCGGAAAGTTCTTCGCCCGTGCTCGAGTTTGCTGCAGATGAACTTAAAAAATTTCTGTTTAAGATTACGGGTAAAGATCTGAAAATACAAAGAAACCGCGCCGCAGGCAAAATTATTTCGCTCGGAAAAACTTCAGAGCTGAATGACGCGGCGTTTAAGGTTGATTACTCTCTGCTCGGCGGAGACGGGTTTTTTATAGAAGAAAACGAAAAAGGCGTTTTTATTGACGGCAATTTCGACAGGAGCGTTCTTTTCGGCGTTTATGATCTGCTCGAATATTATTTCGGCGTTCGGTTTTTTTCGGCGGATACAACGTTTGTGCCGCAATCCGACGGCGTCGTAAAAGACAGAATCTGCCGTTTTGAGATTCCGGCTGTGGAACACCGCGCTTATATGAGCGGCGATTGTTTCGGAGAATATGCCGACCTTGACTTCATGGCAAGAAGCCGTACCGAAAATCCTTTCACGAGAACGGAAAAAAAATACGGCAACCGTCCGTGGATTTTCGGCAGAAACAATTCCACGCATAATATGAATTTTTATGTTCCGTTTGAAAAATACGGCAGAACGCATCCTGAATTTTATTACAGAAAGGGCGTGGATCCCTCCGAAGGTTATAATGATGACGGAACGGGCAATTCGCCCGATCTTACGATTTGCCTTACCAACGGACTTACTGAAGACGGAAAACTTGACGAAAGCATGGATGAAAGCGTTCTGAAAACCGTTATAGAAGAGATGAAAAAAGACATCGCTGCGCATCCCGACGTTAAATATTTCTGTTTCGAGCAGGAGGATCTGTCTTACGGATGCGAATGCGAAAAATGCATGGCGGCGGAGAAAAAATACACGCGTTCGGGCATGCTCATACGTTTTTGCAACGTTGTGACGAAAGAATTGAAAAAATTTGCCGAAGAAGAACTCGGCGGCCGCGAAATTTATGTGGTTACGTTTGCCTATTCATATACGGCGGACGCGCCGGTACGGGAAATCGACGGGGAAAGAAAACCGATAGACGATACCGTCATCCCGTGCGACAATCTGGTCATGCGCCTTGCCATTCACGGCAACGCCTATTATGATCTTTTCAGCGAAAAACAGGATAAAAGAACTTACAATCAGATGCGGGACTGGTGGAATTTGGGTAAGTCTTTTATGTTCTGGGGATACGACATCGGGTTCGACTGTGTTTTGTGGTACTGGCCTACGGCAAAGAATATAAAAGCCAATGTCGAAGGGCTTACTTCAAAAAATCTTATTTACGTTCAGTATGAAAACGAAACCAAAAACAATTGGCAGAGCGCTATGCGCGGATACGTTTATAACAAACTGTTCTGGAACCCCAAACTTGACGCGGACGCTTTGCTTGACGAGTTCATGGTTCATTATTTCGGCGAGTATGCCGCGCCTTACGTGAAAAAATTTATGCAGGTTTACGAAGATTTTTACGCAGAGGTTATTGACGAACGCAATATTTATTTTGCCATGATGCACAATTACCGCGAACCTTATACGCTCGACATTTCCGTTATAGAAAAAACTCTTGAAATCATAGACGAAGCGGATAAAATAACGCGCGAAAAGGAAGAAAGCGGAGAGCTGAAAGAACTGCATCTGAAACACATAGCCAATGTAAAATGCTCGTCGCTGTTTTGTAAATACAAAGGATTCGAATATTATTTCCCCGACGCCGATAAGGAAAGCAAACGCGTTTTTGCAAAGCAGTTTATAAAGCTTTGCCGCTATGCGGGGCTTTTGGGGTATCATGCGCAGCACGAACTTTACAGTTTCGAGCGTTTGGAAAAAGAAGACTATGAATTGCCTTATTGAAAATTTTAACGAGGGACGGACTGAATTTTATGTTTAAAGCAAAATGGATTTGGATAAACAAAGAAGACAATGCGGACGAATACGGCGAATTTTTCGATACTTTTAAAGTCGGAGAATTCGGCGCGAGAATAAATATTTCATGCGACAGCAAATATGCGCTTTATCTTAACGGAAAACTTGTAGCTTTCGGCCAGTATGACGATTTTCCGTGGCATAAGGTTTACGACAGCGTCGATCTGACGCCTTTCTGCGTCAAAGGCGAAAACAGTTTGCACATTATAGTGTGGTATATAGGTCATCATTATTTCACTTATTATAAGGGCAGCCCCGCGCTTGCATACGAAATTACCGATAAAACGGGCGAAATATTAGCGTATTCCGGCGGGCATGTTAATTGCAAACTGTCGGAAAATTACGTCAATTACATGAAAAAAGAAATAACCAATCAGATTCTCGGTTATTCTTTCCGTTACGATTTAAGAAAAAAGTCAGGCAAGCCGATGCCGTCCGTCGAAGTGGGGGGTATCTGCGAAGGCCTTAACGAGCGGCCCGTCAAGATGCTTGAACTTACGGAAACGTTTAACGCGAAACTTATCGACGGTCAGAAAAAAATATACGATCTCGGCTGTGAACGCGTCGGTTTTTTACACATTAAACTCAAAGCAAAAGAAGGCGAACTTATAACGATTGCTTACGGCGAACATTTAACCGACGGCGGCGTGAGAAGATATATCAACACTTATCCCCTCCGCGAAGGTATAGGGCCGAGGGATTATTCCGTAGAAATTATCGCCGACGGTAAATTTTCAGAATATCTCAATCCTTTCAGAAGGCTCGGGGGAAGATATTTGCAGATTTTGTCGGATGCGGAAGTGGAAATCGAGTTTATAGGGATCAAAGAAGTGCATTATCCCGTCAGGATTTATCCCGTTAAGCCCGACACTCCTTTGCGCGAAAGAATTTATTCTACCTGCATACGCACTTTGAGACTGTGCATGCACGAACATTACGAGGACTGTCCGTGGAGAGAACAGGTATTGTATGCGCTGGACAGCAGAAATCAGATGTTGTGCGGATATTACGTTTTTAAAGAATTTAATTATGCCCGCGCTTCGCTGCGATTGCTGGGCAATGCACCCGCCTACAGAGGGTTTATTGCTTCTTCCGCGCCCAACAACACTACTGCGGAAGGATCGCTGCCGTCCTTTTCTTTGTGGTTCAATTTGCAGATGAAAGAATATATCGAACATTCCGGAGATTGCAGCCTTGCTGAGGAGCTTTATGAAAAAATGTCGGCGAATATCGATGTTTTCGTCAGCCATATGAAAAACGGGCTTATACCTAATTTTCCCAATAACGCCGCTATATTCAATTTTTACGAATGGAGCGACGATATGGAGAATGAACTGTTCAAACCCGATGAAGAAAAGTTTGACGTTCAGCTTAACTGCATTCTTGTTATAGCGCTGGAAAGTTTTGAATATATCTGCAAAAAACTCGACAGACCTTTCAATTATCCCGGGCTTGCCGAAAAACTTAAAAAGAGAATAGACGAATTTTTCTACGACGAAAATACGCGCCTGTATCATAACCGCAACGAACTTGCCAACGCGCTTACCGTACTGTGCGGTGCGGCTACGGGTGAAAGGGCAAAACACGTATGCGAAGTTATCACGTCCGAAAATAACGGACTTGCCTCCACTACTTTAAGCACTTTGGGCTTCAAGTATGACGCTCTTTACAAGTTCGACATCAAATACAAAGACTATATTTTAGACAATATCGATAAACTTTACGGCTTTATGCTGGAACGCGGCGCCACATCGTTTTGGGAAACCATAAAAGGCGAAAACGACTTTTGTTTGGCGGGCAGTCTTTGCCATGGTTGGAGCGCCATGCCGGTTTATTATTACCATAAATTTTTCATGGAGGAAAAATAAATATATGACTAAAAAAACATGTCGTTTATCGTTGGTTGTTTTGTTTGTCGCCGCAGTTTTCTGCTTTGCGGTCTCGCACGCATTTACAGTCAATGTCCGTGCGGCGGCAGACGGAGACAATATGCCGTCTTACCGGGTCAGCATTCCCGCGCATGAATTCGTCGACGTGCGTTATTTTACCAGCCGTTATGACGCGGCTGACGGGGCGACCGAGATAATACTCGAATACAAGGTCATAGAAAGCGACGGCAAACACAACGTGTTCGGTCTTTCTGCATTTGACGATAAAGGCACGAAAGCCGATTTTTATTCGGAAATCGTGGGGCCGGTGGCGGCGCTCAACAAATATTACGACGTTAACGTCAGCAAATACGTTGCCACTTATAAACTGGACGGGACCTATGCGTCGCTGGTATCATACGACTCGCAGGGCGGGGCAACGACTCTTATCGAAACGGGCGTGGATATAGAAGGAAGCCAGATGTACGGCAAAGAGCCGTTAACCGTGTCGAAAGCGGGCATATTGTACGGTTCTTACGCATGGGAAGCCGCTTTCGACGTCAAATGCTATGACGACACGGGCAAAGATCTGGGCATCACTTCGGGGCGCGGCAATATTTATGTCGACGGCATGATTTCCGAACCGTACGGCGCGGCTTCGCTCACTTCATTTTCCGAAAACGATGCGCTTATAAGCAACGGCAGCTTGAATTTAACACCCAAAGGGCTTGACGAATCCGTTGTTTATTTTACAGAGAGCGACGAACTTGAAAGCCGCGGAGCACAGGGGAGCGTTCTTGCGATAGAACGTCCTGACGAAATAAACAGCGCCGTGGCGGTGCAGTTCGGAAGAACGCTCACTGCGGAAGATATTGCTCTGGGCGGCGACCTTGTTGTCCGCGCATGGGTATATGCGCCGGACGGCTGGACGGAAAACTGCCGCGCGTTCCCGTTCGATGCGGACGGAACGACCGACATGAGCAATCCTTCGCCCGTGATATTCGAACACCTGACTCACGCGACTTACAATGCGGGGGTATTTATCGACATAGTGATTGAAAATGAAGATTTGTCGCTTTTGACCGACAAAGAAGGCGATATCAAAGGTTTGCAGCTTTCTATCGGAGATTTCGGCACGAACGCCGGCACTGCCGATTGGACGTTCTATTTTGACGAAATCTTTTACGTCCGCCCCGTGACGGTGAACTTCTTCGATGCGGACGGCGAAAAAATAGCGACCGAGCAGTTGAATTCCGGTTATTCCATAGAAGAGCAGACGGACGTGGTTCCGCCTGAAATAGACGGCAAAGTAGCCGTTGGTTGGACGCTTTCGTCGGACGGAAGCGGATTTTACGACTCGAGCGAGATCGGATATAAAGAAAGCGAAATCAATCTTTATGCAAAATATCTCACTCCGACGGAAAGCGACGAGTTTTACGGCTGCTACGCCAGCGAAAACAACGGAAAATATTTCTTTTTGAACTCCGACGGCAGCATTACCGACGACGTTGACGCGCTGGAATATTCAACGTTCGTGGCGGGTGCCGACGGCACCATTCTGTTTGACGGCCGCAGCGCGGCGGCTGTAGTCTCCGGCGTCCTGACCGTCGGCGGCGTTGAATACGAAAAACAGGATACGGTTTTCAGCGTGGAATACAGGTTGGAAGATAAGCTGTATGCGCAGATAAATGTTCCGGAAGGTTTTTCCGCGCTCGAACTTGTTCTCGATCAGACAGACTTTAATTTTAACTGCTGGACGGCAGACGGAGAAGAGTATGATTTCGGCGCGGTTACGAAAGACATTATCCTTACTGCGGATATGACCGTCAACGAAATTTCTTCCGACGGATATGAAGATTTTCTTAACGCTTATTTAAATGAAGACAGCAATATTATTTATATCGTTTCGGAAAACGGCGAAGGTTATGAACTTATAAAAGTAGAAAACGGTGCGGCGCAAAGCGTCGGTCAATGCAAAGTAACGGCAGGCTTTAAACTCTATGTGGAAGGAAACATTTACAGCTTTGAGCCTATCAGCATAGGCGACAATTATGTAGGACCTCTTTCGCTCGAAATCGACGGAGATGTTTACTGGATTATCCCCGACGAATATACGGTGACTCTGCATTATAACGACGCAGAGAAAAAGACCGATACTTTTACCGTGACCAAGGAAGATAACTATTTGTTCGCAAAACCACAGGATCCGACCAGAGACGGTTATACCTTTAAAGGCTGGGCGCTGGGGACGGGCGAAATTTATAATTTCGACAGCGCGGTAACCCGCGAAATAGAACTTTACGCCGTTTGGGAAAACAATACCGAGTATACCGGATCGGGATGCGACTCATCGCTCGGGGGCGCAGGATTAATTGCCGGGGCAGTGCTTCTGTCGGTAGCTGCAGTGATTATTTATAAAAAGAACAGGAGCCTCGTATGACGAACACAGTGCAAAAGAAAAACAAGTATAAAATGTCGTTGAGACGCAAACTGTTTATTTTGTCTTTCGTTACGGTGCCTATAATAAACTTTCTTGTGTTTTACGTTTATGTGAACTTCAACGCCTTT
Organism: uncultured Clostridia bacterium; assembly: GCA_959605945.1. Classification (GTDB taxonomy): domain Bacteria; phylum Bacillota; class Clostridia; order Christensenellales; family Borkfalkiaceae; genus UBA1259. The sequence goes on from CAUHGY010000010.1 coordinate 7,260, forward strand.
ATTATGGGTTTTCAGGAAAACATAGACGGACAGATTGTGTTTACGCTGGATAATTTCAGAAGAGTTTTCGAGGCGTTGGGCGATGCGGACGGAGAACTGCGTCTGGCGCTGAGAAATACTTTTTATACTTTTCTTATTCAGCTTGCCATGTACCCGCTAAGTATAATAATTTCTTATTTTCTGTATAAAAAAATAAGACTTTATAACTTTTTCCGCACGGTTTTCTTCCTGCCGACCATCGTGTCGAGCGTGGTGTTTGCGTATTTTTATATGACTTTTGTTTCGAGCGCAGGACCTATTCCCGAGATACTGCAAAAGCTGTATAATCTGGATTATTTGCCGTCGATACTTGCAGACTCGATGTTTGCAAACAAATTCGTATGGCTGAACATGTTCTGGCTGGGTTTTCCGGGCAACATAATTATCTGGGGCGGAACATTTGCGAGAATACCGACTTCGGTAATAGAATATGCCAAGCTTGACGGCGTCAACTGGATACGTGAAATGGTGCAGATAATTCTTCCGATAGTGTGGCCGACTTTTTCGCTTTTCCTCGTATTACAGCTGGCAAGCATATTTTCGGCTTCGGGCAACGTGTTCCTGCTCACGTTCGGCGATTTCGGCACGCAGACGCTTTCTAACTGGTTTTACATGCAGGTCTACGGCGTATCGTTAAGACCGGGCAGCAATACTTTTTACTATATGTCGGCATTCGGTCTGCTGGTCACGGCGGTTTCGTGCATTATAAGCCTTATCGTAAGAAAAGGGCTTGTAAAACTTGTTCCGGACGTAGAGTTTTAAGGAGAACGGACTATGAAGAATTTTTTCCTGAAATTAAAACGTTTTATTTACGGCAACAAAACGGCCGGCGAGTGCGTGGTATATTCTTTCGTTTTCATCATATTTGCGCTTTTTGCGTTCAGTTATCTGTTTGTTCTTTTCTGGACGCTGCTTGCAGGCATGCGCACGCACGATTCGGTGGTGCTTTACCCGTTTGAAGACATGTTCAAAGATCTTAACTTTGTGCAGCTTTTCAGCATGTTTTCGAGAATAAAGGTAGGAAATATAGGTTTTTTTCAAATGCTTCTGACCAGCATTTACTTTTCGGTGGGCAGCGTGGTGCTTTCGATAATGTGCACGTCTATGCTTGCTTACGTGAGCACAAAATATAAATTTCCGTGTTCCGGCTGGTTTTATTATATAGTGTTGTTCACAATGTTTCTGCCTCTTTACGGCACGGGCGGCAGCGAGTATGAACTTTATTCGAAGTTGGGGTTCATCAACAGTCCGCTGCAAATTATAGCGAACGCCGGGGGCATGAGCGTAAATTATCTGTACTTTAACGCTTTCTACCGCGGGCTTTCCAATACCTATATGGAAGCTGCGGAAATAGACGGCGCCAACGAATGGCAGATATTTTTCAGAGTAATCTTTCCGCAGTCGATGGGAATAACCGGGGCTTTGGCGCTCACCATGTGGACGGCAAGCTGGAACGGTTACCAGGGTTTTCTGATATATATGCCCAAACTTCCCAACCTTGCGGCAGGCATATATCTGTTTTATACGGAAGCCATGTACAATGCCGAGATGAATGTTTTCTTCGGAGCATGCTTCCTGGTGTCTATTCCGCCGATAATTCTCTTTGCGTTTTTCAACAAGGTTCTTACAAGCAATGTTTCGCTGGGCGGAATAAAAGAATAGAAAAAATCTTTTTATAAGGAGACATATAAAATGAAATCGGTTTTGAAAAAAATTGCTGTTTTTGTGCTTATCGGCACGCTTGCCGTTTCCGGCGTCGCATGCGGCGGGACAGGCGACGCGGGCGAAAACGTGGTCCAGCTGAATTATTGGAACAGCGGCTACGGAGACGAATGGCTTAATACGCTGATAGAGGAATTCAACGAGACGAACGGCACTTATACTGTTCAGCTTGAAAGTTCTACCAATCAGAGCACTGTCACAAGCACGCTTTCCGCAGGTGAAAGAAATCCTTATGATCTTTATATAACGGCATTGCCTTCATGGTCGGGTACCGAACCGGATATGGTGGATCTCAGCGATGTGCTTGACTATACTTACGGTGATGAAAGTCAGCCGATCAGGCAGAAAATGAATGAGTATTTTTTGCAGATGCGCACGCATAACGGCGAAGTGAGGAGTTTAAGTCTGGGCGAAGGCGCCGTGGGACTGTTCTATAACTACGATCTTTTTGAAGAATACAATCTTTGGGATATGTTCCCTTATACAACGGATCAACTCGAAGATCTCGCCTGGCATATTCAGGGCAGAACGGACATGACGACCGACCGCGGCGAAAAAATAACCGCTTTTGCGCACTTCAAAGACGACAACAACGGATATTGGAAATACGTTTACGAACCCTGGGCAGTTCAGCTGATGGGCGTAAAAGAGTATACCGAAAACTTTATTATGCTCAAGAACTCCGATGGTACGGATCAGTATAACGTTTATTACGGCTATACTCCTTCGGGGGAAGAAAATAAAGAAAACGACGCAAGATACAAAGTGCTTCAGGCCATGGAAGCGATGATAACCAATTCGACGGTGCATCCGCGTTCCAATGAGGACAATTTTACCACTATGCAGACCGCTTTTATCAACGGGCAGTCTGTGATGATGGCAAACGGTTCCTGGCTCAAAAACGAGATGAGCATTTCGAACGACGTGGACATACGTCTCATGAAAACCCCGGTTATAAGCGACATTGTGGAAACGCTTGACGACAATACAATGAGCGACGACGTTCTTGCCGAGATAGTCAAGGCCATAGACGAAAACAAACCTTTTGAACAAGTCAAAGAACAGATAGGAAGGGAAACCTTTACTTCGGACGATTATGCCCGCATAAAAGAGGCGCGCGGCATAATGTACGGTTCTGACGCCAACGGAGGCGTACATGTGTTCATACCCAGATATTCCACCGCCATAGACGGCGCGAAGGAATTCCTTAAATATATGTATTCCGATGCAGGCGCAAAAGTATGGATGGAAACTCAACACGGTCCTTTTGCAGTTTCTTTGGACGATCCGTCTCTTGTAGATACATCCGGTTGGGACGATTGGGATAAATCTATATCCGATGTTCTTGCAGACGCTACGTTCACTATGCAGGGAACGCTGAATCAGAGCAAAGTGTTTTCGGAAAACGGCAGAGACATGTATGCAAACACCAATATTATAACAAGGTTGACCGTGAATAATCCCGATGACAGGATGGATGCAGACAAACTGTGGAAGGCAATGAGAAAGATCATAGACGACAACTGGGAGCTTTGGATATAAACTTATATATTCGGCATGAAATTTTTCGGTAAATTATCGGATGCGGTGAGCTTTGCACCTATATATGCGCCGATAATCTGCTTTCAGTAATTTATGAACGGATAAAATTCAATGTTGTTATCAAAGGAGAGAAAATAATGAAGAAAATTTTAAGGTCTCTTTGCGCGGTTGCGGTTTCGCTGGCGTTGCTTTTCAGTTTTCCCGCATTCACCGCGAGAGCGGGACTGACGTCGAGCATACTTGTCGAATCCGCCGCGTTTAACGGCGCTTTGAGCAGCGGCACTTTTGTGTTTGACGACGACCATGATATAGCCGTAAACGAGCAGAACGCCATCATATTCGGTTCGGGCGACGGCGAAGGCACCGAAGCTCAGCTTACGGCAAGAGCAAGGCTCAATATATATGCAGGCGGCGCGATAGAAGATTTTGCAGAGACCGAGCTTGACATTACCGTTTCGTCCATTCCCGCCGGGGGCGAGTTTATTATAGCTTACGGCCTTTCGGGTCCGCGTGAAACGTTCGGTTCCGAAGGCGCGGTGGAATTTAAAATTATCAATGAGAACGGCTATAAACTCTGCGTCGAAAAGGTGACAGGCGGCGAAGGCGAATTAATTGCCGCCAAGGCGCTTGACGGTGACGATTTTCAGTTTTATTTTGACTTGAATAACGACGAGACCATTACCGTTACCGATAACGGAGAGATTGTTTTCGACGCGCTGGATGTCGGGTGCGTTCCGGAAGGGTATTTTTCAATAGGATACACCGGTGCGAAGTGTACGGTCACGGTCAATAATATGCTTATCAGAACGTATTCTTACGAAAGACCCGAGAACGTTGAAATAACGGGGGATCTTTTGGAAGATTTCGATACCGGAGAATTCAATATCAATTTATGGGAAAGCCGTTCCAACACGGGCGCCGCCACACCCAGTTACGTGAGAGTGGAAAACGGCGTGCTGCGCTTTAACAATACCGAAAAAGCGCATTTTACCACAAAATACAAATATTCGAATTTCGAACTTAATTTTGATCTTCTTGACGTCAACTGCATAGCATACGACGAAAACCACAACCCGATAGAATACTCTTCGGATGCTTTGGAAATTATTTTCGGAGTAGCCGATTATAGCGAAGACGTTTCGACTTCGATGTTTGCCGACAACTACGGGGTGCGGTTCGGCGGATGGATACACGGGCAGACAGATTCGACTCAGATAAGCGATCAGCTTGTTCTGAGCGGTCCGCAGGTAGAAGGCAGCCAGGGATTTCTTCTCTCTGCAATGCCCGAGACGTGCAATCCCTTTAATGCAGAGACAACGGCAGGCCGTTCGGCAAATATAAAAATAATCATTCAGGATATGAATTTCAGGCTTTATATGAAATACGACGACGAAGAATGGGAATACGATGCGGATAACGAGATCATAAGCGAACCTGTGCTCGAATACCCGTTGCGTTTTACTCCGAACGGTTATATACGTTTCTGCGCATACGGGTCGGAAAAACTGTTTCCCAACTTTTCAATCGATAATATTGAAATTATCAATCTCGATGAAAACAAACAGGTTATAGACAACATAGGTTTTGACGGCAACAACTATGACATAGGCGACGATTACGATTATACGGATACCGATGACGACTCTGACCTTATCGGCAACCGCATTGAGGCCGGCGGCGGATGCAGCGGCAGCATAGCTGCGGCGGCATTTGTACCCGCAGTGCTCATTCCGTCGGCTCTCGCCGTCATAATGATTAAAAAGAGGAGGAACCGTTAATGAAGAGAAGTGTTTTAAGGAAAACGGCCGTAATAATCGTTGCGTTTGCGATATTATTATCTTCCGCGTTTGCGGGATGCGGCAAAATTGCTGAGGACGTTGTGCTTTTCGAAGAAGGAATGCCGTATCAGGTTTCCGAAAAAGGCACGCCCGTTGAATACGATTCCGTTTCTTACGATATAATCGGCGGGAGCGACGTTATGCCCGTTGCCGGATATCACGGTCCTTATCAATCGGGCGGCAGCATCAACGGAGTAGATCATCCCAATACTTTAACCGAAGAATATATAAAACTTCTGTCCGATGCGGGAATGAACATGATAGTATATATGGCTACCCGTGTGGAACACGCGCCTACCGCTATCGAAGGAATGCTGAAACTCGGCGAAAAATACGGAATGGGGTTCTTTTTGAATCTCTTATACATCGAAGCTCTTATCGGAGACAGGGCGCCCGCGCCCATCACCGATCTGAACGAGCAGGAACTTTACGACAAACTGGTGGAGGCAAGTTACGGGTTCAAATATAAGTCCATGCTCGGGTTCCATCTCCTGGACGAACTTTTTCCGACAAACCAGCTGCTCAATGCGATAAAAGTCAAAAACGCTATTGACAGTTTCGGTCTGCCCATAGACCTTTACAGCAACGCGCACGGTTATTTTGAAGGCAATTCTTTCAGCTGGTTCGGACTGTCCAATGCCACGTATCAGGAATATATAGAGATGTTCAGGGGACTGAATTTAAATGTATTCAGCAATACTTTGTATCCGTACACGGAAGCCAGCGAAGATGATGCGGGCAGCGATCAGGCAATAGAGAACATAATAGTTATGCTGACGCATGCGAGACGTACGGCTATGGAGAACGGGCAGGCTTTCTGGCGCATGATGCAGGCAGGCGCGCATTTCGATTTGGGTTATGCCGAATCCAAACCTTATACTCCGGACGAAGGTGAATTTTTGTTCGATGCCAATCTTTCACTTATATACGGAGCGAAGGGAATACAGATTTATCCCTGCATTGCCGTTCCCGGGGAACAGACGCTGCCTGACGGAACTTACGATTCGCAGAGAAACGCGTTGATAGGGGTAAACGGCAAGAAAACGCAATGGTATTATTATCTCCAAAAATTCACCACGCAGTTACAGGCTATTGACTATGTGCTGATGAATTCCGCGAATATCGGCATGGTGGTGCACGGAGATTACGCAAACAGGCTTGCGTCTGTAATAGAGGGCGATCCCTTCCTCTTGGGGGACAGTTTCCGTCAGCTTACGAAAGTCAGCGGAGACGACGCTTTCATAGGATGTTTCGATTATCAGGGAGGAACTGCGCTCTATGTTACCAATGCTTCGAGAAACAACCGCGCGGACGTGGGGCTTTCCTTTGACGGAAACTACTGTTACGAAGTTGTTCAGCGCGGAGTGTCTGCGAGCGTGGTGGGCAGAAATATGAAACTTGTTCTGCAACCCGGCGAAGGCGTGTTGGTTGTGGTCAAATAATAAAAGGAGGAAGAATGTATGATACGTTCTAAAAGAAAACCGTTACTTTTCATTTTAGCTGCGGTTATGACGTTTGCGCTGATGTTCGGCGCGTCGACGGGACTTGCACGTCCCGCCGTAGCTCAGGAGTCTGCTCCGGACGGGGTAAAGACTTACAGGGTTGACATACCCGCATACGAGTTCGGCGACGCGCGTTATTTTGCCAGCCGTTATGACGCGGCGGACGGGGCGACCGAGATAACGCTCGAATACAAGGTCATAGAGAGCGACGGCAACCACAACGTGTTCGGGCTCGTTGCCATTGACGAAAGCGGCGTTAAAAGCGATTTTTATTCGGAGATATGGGGCGTCGTGGCCGCGCTCAACAAATATTACGACGTAAACGTCAGCAAATACGTTGCTACTTATAAACTGGACGGCACCTATGCGTCGCTGGTGTCATACGACTCGCAGAACGCGGCAACGACTCTTATCGAAACGGGCGTTGATATAGAAGGAAGCCAGATGTACGGCAAAGAGCCGTTAACCGTGTCGAAAGTCGGCATATTGTACGGCTCTCTCGCCTGGGAAGCCGCTTTCGACGTCAAGTGCTATGACGACACGGGCAAAGATCTGGGCATTACTTCTGTCCGCGGCGACGCTTATATCGACGGAATTTTAAGTCAGCCCGTAGACCCTTCTCTTCTGACAACGGGCAGCGCCGAAGACTGGCTGTTCACGGGCGGTAACCGTACGGAACCGCCGCTTACGGGCATGGACGATCTTTTGTATTTTACCGAGGACAGAGAGCTTATCGAAGACAGGGGCGCGCACGGTTCGGTAGCGGTAATTAAAAACAATGCGGGCACGCACAGTTCGGTGGGCGTGCAGTTCGGAAGGGCTCTTACCGCGGAAGATATTGCGCTGGGCGGCAAACTCATCGTCCGCGCATGGGTCGACGCCCCTGACGGATGGTCGGAAAACTGTACGGTTCAGCCTCTGGGCGCAGCGGCAGATTCCGCGTCGTTTCAGGCATTTTTTTCCGAACTGACAAATATTACATATATTCAGGGACAGTTTAAAGACATAGTCGTAGACAACCAGACCTTGCAGCAACTTGCGGGCGACGACGGGGAACTTGAAGGACTTCAGTTTTTTATCGGCGGCTGGAATACTGTTTCTTACACATTTTATTTTGACGAAATACGTTATGTGTTCGACGTAACTTACGACAATAATAACGGCGACGATGCTGTCAGTATTGTTGCCGGCTACAACACGCTTCTCGATATTCCGGAACCTGTAAAAACAGGTTATACGTTCAACGGTTGGTATACAAATTCCGAATGTACGGAAGAATTCGACGTTGCGAGCACTCCGGTAACTTCGAATCTGACTCTCTATGCGGGATATGACGTTAATAAGTATACCGTTTCGTTCGAAAGCAACGGCGGCAGTACGGTCGAAGCCATAACGGATGTTGCTTACGGTACCGCGGTTTCCGCCCCCGAAGCGCCGACAAAAACGGGATATTCGTTCGATAAATGGTATTCCGATTCCGATTTAACCGTTGCCTATGACTTCGATGCGCCCGTAACCGACAATATAACCCTTTATGCCGGGTGGAACGCTCTGCCCGTAAACGTTACTTTTGACGGAGTTCCCGCAAGCGAAGATTATTACTACGGAGACAAAGTGATTGCTCCTGAAAATCCCGAACCTGACGCAAGCAAAAACGAATATGCTTTTGACGGTTGGTACGCGGGTGACGTCAAATGGGATTTCGAAAATACTTTAAGCGGCGATTTAAATCTCGTTTCAAAGTTTAAAACTGTTGATATTTTCACGGGCGGCGTGGATTTGAGACCTACCGAGCCTATGGGAATAAGGTGGACTGCCGGTATCGGCGCGGAAGTATATGACGACCTGGTTGCTCTTTACGGCGAAGAAAATGTTAAAGCCGGAATAATCATCACCCCTTACGATTATATCGAAGATACGGAGTTTACGATGGCTGCCATGGACGCGGCGGGCATTATGTATAAAAACATAGTGAACGACGTCTGGAATGCAGAGCTTACCGCCGAAAAAGCCGACGGAAACAACTATTTTTACGGTTCCCTGGTAAATATTCAGCAAGGTAACGTTGACCGCGATTTTGCGGGCAGAGCCTATATTTCCGTAACGGCAGACGGAGAAACCGTAGTTTATTATGCGGAGTTCTCTGCGGAGAGCGACGTCAGAAGCTATAATGATGTCAGCGCAAGTTAAAGTAATACAGGAGAACTATTATGAAAAAAATATACAGTAACCCTTTAATGGAGATCAATTTAACAAACGGCGACGTATTGCTTGCCAGTTCCGTTCAGGGCGGCGGAAACGGAGACGGATATTTCGATGACGATTTTCCGCCCATAATCTGATAAGCTTCGGTAAATTTATTTATAACGGGCGGGACGGAAAACGGTTTTCGCCCGTTATACCTGTTAAAAGGCAATAGTTCGATATATGACGGAAAAAGAAATTTCAATTGTAAAAAATTATTTCAAATCGCATGCTTTCGGAATGCTGAAGCAGCCGTACGGCAAACTTGAATATCCTTTTATAGATCCCGGCGAGCAGTACGGCGGAGATCTTTGGGATTGGGACAGCTGTTTTGCCGCAGCTGCGTTGATCGATATATGCGAGTATTTTAAGAACGACGGCGGATTCGAGTACGAGAATAAAAAAGCCGCGGTGACGGCCGCTGCCAAAGGCTGTGCGCTCAATTTTCTCTCGGCGCAGCTGGCAGACGGTTTTATACCGATCGTCATCAATAACGCAAGGCTTACCGACGGGCAATGGGCGGATAACCATTTCAAATACAATCTCGACAATCAGCATAAGCCGTTTTTGTGTCAAAGCATTTTGCAGGCGAGTAAATATTCCGGCGATTACGCCTGGTTCGACAGCGAAAAACTTTTCAAATATCTGGATTATTACGAGCGCGAGCAGTTCGACGCGCGCAGCGGATTGTACGTATTCAAAAGCGATATAATGATCGGTATAGACAATAATCCTACCGTATACGGTTTCCCTTACGGTTCCACGGGCGACATATATCTTAACGTATTTATGTATCTGGAACTGAAAGCGTTCTGCGAACTGCTGAAAATAAAAGGCGACGGCCGTGAAAAGATTTATTCTGACCGTGCGGAAAAGCTCAGGCAGACCATAATAAACGAATGTTATGACCCCCGCGACGGACTGTATTATTCGGTCATAATAAACTTGGGGAAAAACCATACGGGCGAAATACATTCCGGAATGCCTGTATTTTGGAAGTCGCTGCCGATAAAATTGCGTTTCGCAGCCTGTTTTCTGCCTATGTTTGCGGGAATTTCGACATCGGAGCAAAACGCCGAAATGATAGAAAGGCACTATCTTGACCCCGCGTTTTTGTCGCCTTACGGGCTCAGGTCGACGGCATCGGACGAACGCGTTTACTGTCTGAAAGGAACATCTAACCCGTCTAACAGCCTGGGACCCATCTGGCTTATTTATAATTATTTTGCTTTTTACGGTCTGCTTAATGCCGGCAGAAGAGACCTTGCGGAAGATCTGCTGGGGCGTATTCTGCCGCTGTTTGCAAAAGATATAGAAACGACCGGCAAAACAGACGAGTGTTACAGCCCTGATAACGGTGCGCCGATCATGGGGAAAAGTTTTTTAAGCTGGAACGCGCTTATCATAAAAATGATAGGCGAAATTCAAAAATAAGCGCGTTTACAGCCGTAAGAGATATAATATCGATGCGGTATTTTCAGAAAAACCGCAGGTCTTAAGATAATTGATACAGTCGGCGCCGCCGACGGATTTTAAAAAAAGGAGCGCATTATGGAAGAAACGTTTAAACAGAAATATCTTTCGCTTTTTAAGGAGGAGCTTTTTGACAGCTGCATTCCGTTCTGGCTTAAATACGGTCAGGACGCCGAATACGGCGGCGTGCGCAATTGCCTGGATCGCAGAGGGGAAGTTTATTCCGACGATAAAGCGGTTTGGATGCAGGGCCGCACCGCATGGACTTTTTCAAGGCTGTGCAATCAGTTCGGGTATGACGCCGAATGGGCGTCTTTTGCGGAAAGCTGTTTGCAATTTCTCAAAAATAATTGTATAGATAAAGCAGACGGCAGAATGTATTTTACGGTCACTCGGAAAGGGTTGCCGTTGAGAAAACGCCGTTACTTTTTTTCCGAGACCTTTTATATAATTGCCAACATAGAATATTTTAAAGTTACCGGCAGGCGGAACTATCTGGAAGAAGCGCGTTTTTACTATGATTTTGTTTACGGCATTTATCTTGACCCCGCATGCGATCCTTATAAAATAACGCCGAAGACGATAGCGTCTACGCGCAGCATGAAATCGCTTGCGCAGCCGATGATACTTTTAAACGTGACCCGCAACATGCTGGATATTGACGCGGAACGGAGAACGGTTTACGAAAAAAATATAATTTCACTGATAAACGATATAAAAAAGTTTCACAAAAAAGAGCTTTCCGCGCTGCTTGAAGCGGTTAAAACAGAGGATAACGGTTTTTTGAAAGAAGCTTCGGAGGGAAGGATAGTCAACCCCGGGCACGATCTCGAATGTTGCTGGTTTTTGCTTGAAGAAGCTTTAAGACTCAATGACGGCGATCTTATAACTTTTTGCGAGACGATATTTAAAGAAGCCGTAGACAGGGGGTGGGACGGCGAGTACGGCGGCATTCTTTATTTCAAAGACGTTCTCGGCAAACCGGTTGAAGCGTATGAACACGATATGAAGCTGTGGTGGCCTCATAATGAAGGCATAATAGCTTCGCTGATGCTTTTTAAAATTACCGGCAAAGAATATTACCGCGATTGGTTCGTAAAGATCGCGGATTATGCCTTTGAAAAGTTTTCCGACAGGCAATACGGAGAATGGCTTGGTTATTTAAGACGCGACGGCAAACCTACGGAGCCGCCTGTGAAAGGGCACACCTATAAAGGCGCTTTTCACGTTATGCGTATGCTTATGAAATGCATTAAAATTTTAGGGGATTGAAACAGAGATATCGTTTTTAAAATTTTACCGAATTTAATCGCGCATGCTTTTCCGTTTACATAAGCATGCGTTTTTATATTTCCGAATAAAATATCCGTTAAATATCCGCGCTACTTTTTCGTTGCTTGACAAAGTTTCGCGGGCGGGGTATAATCTCTAACGGATAAATGCGGGAACGGGTGCGTGCCCGGATAAGAAAGGAGAAAGCAATGCTTGAGATCAAAAATCTTGTAAAGGTTTATAAAACCAAAGGCGGGGCGGAAGTCCGCGCGCTTGACGGCGTTTCTCTTAATTTCGAAGAGAAGGGCATGGTATTTTTACTCGGTAAGTCGGGCAGCGGTAAATCTACTCTGCTTAATCTCTGCGGGGGACTCGATTCGCCGGATGAAGGCGAAATAATAATTAAAGGCCGCAGCAGCAAAAATTTCGATGCGTCCGATTTTGACAGTTACCGCAACACTTTTGTGGGTTTTGTTTTCCAGGAATACAATATTCTGAACGAATTTTCAGTAGAGGACAATATCGCCATCGCGCTGGAACTTCAAGGCAAAAATAAAGATAAGGAGAAGGTACACGCGCTGCTGAAACAGGTCGATCTCGAACAGTTTGCCCGCCGGAAGCCGAACACGCTTTCGGGCGGACAGAAACAGAGAGTTGCCATTGCACGCGCGCTCGTAAAGGATCCCGAAATCATCATGGCCGACGAGCCGACAGGCGCGCTTGACTCCAACACGGGCAAACAGGTGTTCGACACTCTGAAACAGCTTTCTAAAGATAAACTGGTGATAGTTGTGTCGCATGATCGCGAATTTGCGGAAATTTACGGCGACAGGATCATCGAGCTGAAAGACGGCAAGGTCATTTCGGATGTCAGCAAAAATAAGATTGCCGCAACAAAAAGCAGCGAAAACGTAACCTTTATCGGCAGCGATACCATATCCGTCAGAAAGGGCGCGAAATTGACAGAAAACGATTTTGCGGAAATAAAACGTTTTATTTCCGCGGCAGAGACGGACGTGATAATTGCCGGCGGTGAAAAGGAAGTTGCAGACTATAAAAAAGTTGCCCGCATCGATGACAACAATTCGCGCGAGTGTTTTAAGAACACTGACGCGAACGCCATAGTTTCCAAGCAGTATAAGCCAGAAGACAGCAGGTTCGTGCGTTCCAAACTTCCGGCGCGTCATGCTATACGCATAGGCGCAAGCAGCATGAGAGTGAAGCCCTTCCGCCTGGTCTTTACGATTTTTCTGTCATTCATAGCTTTCACGCTTTTCGGACTTTTTTCGACGCTGGCTTTTTACGACGCGGTTGGTGTGGCTGTGGAATCTTATATGCAGGCGGGATACGATACGCTGACTTTGCAAAAACATTATCAGTATGAATACAGAAGCTATGAAAACGACGTGCTTACCTATTCGGATATTTATGACAGCCCGACCAAATTTACGCCGGAAGATCTCGATGAGTACGTTGAACGGTACGGCGGGGCTGTGGGCACAATAGACAACCAGTATTCCAAAGAAATTTCCAACGTCAGCCGCAGTAAAACGTCTGCATATTACAATGCGTCGGTATTTTCTTTCGCGATTATGCCGGAAAACAACACCGGCATGTGGCCGCTTGAAACCGACACGGATCTCGGCAATCTCGGCGATAACGGCGTGGTTATTTCGTCGTATCTTTATGATTCCATAGTCTTTTACGGAATGTTGGACGATAACGGTCAAACCATATCTTTGCAAGGGGATAACCCGCAGGAAATTGTCGGCAAAACCATAAAACTCGGGGACTGGGAGATGATTGTCAAAGGCGTTTTCACAATGGACGTGCCGCAGGCGTATGACGAGCTCAAAGAAGGTCCCGCCAAAGATTATCAGCTTAAATACGAATTCGATAATTTGCTCAGTTCTTCTCAGTATTGCAGTCTTTTGGTATCGGGCGACTTTTACGAAGCCAATAAAAACAGGTTCGACAATTCCGACGACGGGGACGCGTACCGATATGATTTTACCCGTCTGTACGTCGATGTGACTTATGAAAGCGCAGGGTATGACGACGACACGCAGCCTCCCGACGGAAAAATCTTTCTGAGGTGTTCCGGTTTTGTACACGGCGGTATAGCTCCGCTTACCGGAGAGACGGCTGCCGCTACAGGAGGCATATATTATTTTAATTCCGGAAAAACCCTTCCTTCGGACGGGGAAGCGGTGATAAGTTCGGTATGCTTTGACGATTATTTATCGCAGCTCGGCAGTGAATATTACGCGGATGTTCAAGGTCAAATATACAATGACGCATACGAAAAGGCGTATCAGCAGGCTATAGCCGAAGGCAAAGACGAAGCAGAAGCCAACCGCATAGCGCTTCAGGCGGCGTCAGACGCAACGAGTCAGCTGTCGATGAAACACGACCGTTTGAGAAGTTTTATCGCCAGAGGATATTATACATACAGTGTTTATAACGAAGAGAGCGATGAATATACGACGGAACGTATCGATGCAACCGAGAAAGATTACGAAGAAGCGCTTTCGTATTATTCACGGCTGTACGAAGAATACGGCGCGGATCTTCCCGAAATCGGTCTGTATTTTGATGCCAGCGGAGAACTGATAAAATCATTTAAAATTATCGGATTCTACTACGGAAAATATGCCGAGTACAACAGCGGTTGGTTTATGAGTCAGAGCGATTTTGATTATGTGAAATCGCTGACCCGCGGCGACAGTTCCGGAAATGAATACTATTCCGAAGAAATAACCAAATATAAATGTCCCGCGGATGCCGTATATACATCGATAGTAATTGAATTCCCGGACAAAACCGTTTTAACCGATATTGTCAGGGGAGAAAAGAATGTAAGCGAAGTCGACGACACTTTTTATAAACTTTCTTCGCCTGTTTCGCAGTCTCTGGACAATGTGAACGGCATGATAGACGTGCTGTCGCAGGTTTTCTTATACGTGGGATTGGTGCTTGCGTTGTTTTCCATGCTGCTGATGTTCAACTTTATTTCGGTATCCATCACCAACAAGAAAAAAGATATCGGCATACTCCGCGCGGTAGGAGCAAGAAGTGCTGACGTTTTCAAAATTTTCTATTCCGAATCGGCCATCATTTCCGGTATTTGTTTTGTGCTTGCCGTCATAGTAAGTTTTATAATGTGCGGCGTGCTTAACAACCAGCTTGCGGGTACGCTCGGCGCGGCGATATTCGTTTTCGGTCCCATATCTGTTCTGGTTATGCTCGGGATAACTCTGGTCACTTCGCTGCTTGCCACGTTCTTGCCGGTTTACAGCATAGCGCGCAAAAAACCCGTGGAAAGCATACGTGCGCTTTGATCGTGCTCGGCGGAAAAAACGGCATTTGCCGAATTTGCCGACGGCGGGCCGCCCGCAAAGCGGATCAGAACATAAATAATTTAAGGGCTTACGGATTTTTATCTGTAAGCCCTTGATTGTTTGGAGTCGGTTTAGTTTTTTCGGTTATTTTATAAGACATATTATTTCATGGGAACACTGACCGAGAATGCGCGTATTATCGGTTATTTTATGAGGCTTTTTACTATCGACACCTGCATGCCTTTCGGAAGTGCGGAAAGAAGTTTCAGCAGTTTACCCGTATGTACGGAGTAAATGCTTTTGGGGCGTTTTTTCATTGCGATCGCGTAAATTTTAGCGGCAAGTTTTTCCGGCGGCATGGGTTTTCCCGCGAATTTGTTCATTAAGCGCTCGAATTTTTCCGCCTGTCCGCCGAAATAAGCGCTTTTTTCGGACATCTCGCGCATGGAAACAAAACTGTTTTTTGCAAGAGGCGTGTCTATCGCGCCTGGCCTTACGGTTATTACTTTTACGCCTAAGAGCCCCGCTTCGTGCCGAAGCGCCTGTGCGTAGGCGTCGAGAGCGGTTTTGGTGACGCCGTAAATGCCGTTGAACGGCAGCGGGTCGAGCGGCGCGACTTCGCTGGTTATTATCATCGTCTTGGATTTTTTGCCGAGAAGGGAAAAGAAAGTTTTGTTCACCCGCATGGCGCCCAAAACGTTTATATCGAATATTTTAGCAAGTCGCTCATCGGACACTTCAAGAAAATTATCCATGAAAAATATGCCGGCTGCGTTTATAATGCAGTCGAGCGTTACTTTGCGCTCTTCAAGTTCTTTTTTTACGCTTAAAAGCGCGTTTTCGTCGGTAATATCCGCCGTAAAACAGGTTGCGTTTGCGCTGCTTTCAAACGGCTTTATGTCTATTCCGAATACCCGATGTCCGTTTTTTGCAAACAATTCCGCCGTTTTTCTGCCGATGCCGCTGCCTGCTCCCGTTATCAGAACGTTCATGTTGTTCTCCGCCTTAATTTGCGATTTTTTTGTTAATATTATAATCCAAAATGCGCCCGATACAAAGCGTTCGGACACGGTTTTTTTAATTTCGGTTTTTTAGGGAATAAAAGCGAATAAAAATCGCCGCGAATAAGTGCGCATACGTATGAAAAAACCGTCAAAAAAAGAAAAAAGGCAGGGTAACCTGCCTTTTTTTCGGTAAAAAAGTCGGTCCGGTTGTTGCCGCTAAGGCAGCCGAAAAATGCGGATAAATACCTTGCGTTCGGACACGGTTTTTTTATTCGGTTTTTTAGGGAACAAATCCGAATAAAAATCGCCGCGAATAAGTGCGCATACGTATGAAAAAATCGTCAAAAAAAGAAAAAAGGCAGGGTAACCTGCCTTTTTTTTCGGTAAAAAAATTCGGTCCGGTTGTTGCCGCAAAGACAGCCGAAAAATGCGGATAAATACCTTGCGCGGCGGGAATTTTCCCGCCGCGCAAAGGAGTTAAAAATTTTTACGGTTTTGCGGAATTTTATTCGATGAAATCCGCAAAAGCAAGTAACGTAACGTGTATCTTCAGATTTCTTCCCGGCCCAAAAGATAATCGACCGATACGTCAAAAATATCGGCGATTTTCACAAGATTTTCCTGCGTTGGCTCGGCGTCGCCTTTTTCATATCTTATATAGGACGGCTGCGAAATGCCCAGAAAACTCGCCATCTGCCGCTGTGTATAGCCGTACATTCTGCACCGTTAAAGCAATTTTTAATAAAAAAATTTCACAAATAAGTTTGTTTTTTTTGATAATTGTCAGCAATATATCATATAATCCATATAGAAATTGTATAATGTCGGGAAATTAAGTTAAAGGGCAGGTATGTTGTTATTATGATAAGGCTATTGATTACCTGGGGTTTCGTTATATTCGTATTGTGCGGTATATTTATCTATATTTGCGGCGTGATCGCCAAAAAGAAAAATTTATCGCTTTGGTTTTGTCTTTTTGGATTATTGCAAGTGATAGGCGTCTGTGGTTGCGTTGATACGTCTCAATTACGTGTTTTGCCAAAAGTGCGGGTTTCGTTTTGACCCGAGGAAAGAAAAATGTCCTGCGTGCGGTACTTCCGTTTATGAGCAACATTCGATTTTCGGTAAAAGACGGCAATAAGTATAAATATTTAACCTACGGTCGTGTCGGTAGGCAGGCGACGGTTTTGGATAGCAGGCGGCGGTTCAGAAAGCGGGTGACGGTTCGGTAAGCGGGCAGAAAAATAAGCCGCGAAAGGGCTTGTCCGCAGATAAACTATTACAGGGTGTGTGCAAGGCAAATTGCAAACACCCTTTTTTCTTTGGTCAGTTGGTCTGGTTATTTCCGCAGAGACAGCCCCAAAAATTGTTTGTTGTTGTAGACAAGAGCGCAAGCAACAAAAGCAGCTGCGTGGTTGTTATCGTATTGTTGTTTGCAAGCAAAAAGAGCAGTGCGACGAGGACTATGTTGTTGGAACTCATATTTTCTCCTTCTGACAAAAAATGTCATAAAAATATTTTTTTCGAGTTTTTATTTCAGCCGTCGTATCTCTCATAAATGTTATTATATATGTACATTCATTGCCGGCGGAAACGCCGACGGTATATTATATGCAGGGAGATATCAAAAAAATGAAAGAAGTGCTACTTGACAGAAGATTGCAGACATTGGTCAAAGATTATGTGCCGCAGGGCGAAATTCTCGACGAGCTTGTGTGTTTTTTCTCGATTTTTTCCGATTACACGAGATTGAAGATGATTTCCGCTCTTGCAATAAGCGAAATGTGCGTCAGCGACCTTTCAAATCTTTTAAAACTCAATCAGACAACGGTTTCGCACCAACTGAGACTGCTTAAAAATCTTAACGCCGTGAAAACCAAGCGTCAGGGTAAAGTGGTGTTTTATTCGCTGCGCAATGAAGCTTTAAACGAGGTGCTTTTAAAAGGCGTGGAATTTCTGGGGTATTAAAAACATTTGTAAAAAAAACGCAAATGGTTTATAATATAAGCCGTGAGCGTTATAGAAGATAAATTAAAACTGCTGCCCGTAAACCCGGGGGTTTATGTCATGCTGGATAAAGACGGGCAGGTAATATACGTCGGCAAAGCCAAAAATCTTAAAAACAGAGTGAGGCAGTATTTTTTCAACGGCGTCAAGACGGAAAAGGTCATGGCAATGGTTAATAATATTGCCGACTTTTACTATATCATCGCGCCCAGCGAGATCGATGCGCTTTCGCTCGAAAACAATTTAATTAAAAAATACAAGCCGAGATACAACATTCTTTTAAAGGATGACAAAACTTATCCTTATCTTAAAATAGATCTCAAAGAACCTTTTCCCGCATTTTCGGTTACGCGTAAAATCAAAAAGGACGGCGCAAAATATTTCGGTCCTTTTATGGGGGGAGTTTCCGTAAGAGATGTTCTGGAAATTATTTATCTTGCTTTTAATCTGCGCCCGTGCGACAAAAAGCTCAGTCGGGAAAAAGTTTTCAAGCCCTGTTTGAACTACCATATTAAAAAGTGCCTTGCGCCGTGCGCGGGGATGGTGTCCTGCGAAGATTACTCAAAGCGTGTGGAAAGCGCAGTAGAGTTTCTGAACGGCGACACTCAATATACCGAAAAGCTTTTGCGGCAAAAAATGACCGAAGCGGGCGACAGAGAGGATTTCGAAAGAGCTTTAAAATACAGAGATAAACTCAACAGCCTTGAAAAAATAAAATTGAAACGCATAACTTCGCTCAGTAAATTTTTAAATGCCGACGTTCTTGCTTACCGTTCGAACGGCATTTATTCGGCAGTGAACGTGCTTATAGTCAGAAAAGGCAGAATGCTCGGCGGAAGAAATTTTTCTTTCGAGAGCGCGGCGCTTTCGGACGGAGATGCCCTGCGCGAGTTTGTCACGAGCTATTATAAGCCCGGGTCGGATATTCCGGACGAGATTATCTCGGGCACTGGAATTGCCGATGCCGACATACTTTCAGCTTATTTCAGAGAAAAATTTTCCAAAGCCACGGCATTTATTCACGCCAAACAGGGCATGAGAAAACAGCTTGCCGATATGGCGGAGATAAACGCCGCAGAGCATCTCGAAACGGCTGTCGACAGGATAAAGCACAAAGACGACATGACCGTTTCCGCCTGCAGGCGGCTTAAAGAACTGCTCAATCTGAAAAATTATCCCAAACGCATGGAGTGCTATGATATTTCCAATATCAGCGGCGTGGACAAAGTCGGCAGCATGGTGGTTTTTAACGACGGTTCTCCCGACCGCGACAGTTACAGGCGTTTCAAGATAAAATCTTTCGAAGGAGCCGATGATTTCAGAAGTCTGCAGGAAGTGCTTACAAGACGTTTCGAACGTATGCGCACGGATCCGGATAAGTTTCCGAAGCCGGATCTTATGGTCATAGACGGCGGCAAAGGTCAGCTTTCGAGCGTAAAAGAGATTTTCGATAAAGAAAACATAACCGATATAGATCTTATTTCGCTTGCCAAGCGCGAAGAAGAGATATTCACCGTGTTTTCCAATCAGCCGGTCGTGCTTCCGAAAAGCGATTATTGCCTCAGAATGTTACAGCATATACGTGACGAGGCACACAGATTCGCCATAACTTATCACAGAAGTCTGCGTTCGAAAAGGGCATTGAGCTCCGTTCTTGACGGCGTCAAAGGACTCGGGAAAGTCAAAAAACACGCGTTGATAGAGCATTTCAAGGATATCGGCGGCATAATCGCCGCAAGCAGGGAAGAACTTAAAAAAGTTGAAGGTATAGGCGACGTGCAGGCAACGCTTGTTATAGAAAAACTGACAGAAGAAGGCTTAAGATGAAATACAGATTGTTCGTTTCCGATTTCGACGGCACTCTCGGCGTCGCTCCCGGGGTAATAAGCGAAAATACGCTGAAAGCGGTTAAAAATTATGTATCCCGCGGAGGAAAATTCGTAATATGCACCGGCAGGATGTTTTCATCCATAAGGGGAATATGCTTAAAATACGGACTCGAGGGCATCGTTATTTCCTATCAGGGTGCGCTGATTAACGATATAGTCACCGGAAAACCGATACTTTCCGACGGCATCGACTGTATCCTCGCCGCGGAAATAGCCGGAAAGCTGAAATCCGAAAACGTGCAGACCATCGCCGATATCGACGATATAATGTATTACGACGAAGGATCGGCTTATCTCGATTACTATTTAAAAGCTGTCGGCGTCGGTGCGGTAAAGGTGGACGATCTCGAGTCGTTTGTAAGAAACAGCGGAAAAAAGGTTCAGAAGGTCGGATCGATGTGCGATCCGGAAGCAGCTGCGCGGCTCACCGCCAAATATTCCGAAATGTACGAGGGCAGGCTGATAATAAACAACGGCGCATCGCAGCTTGTGGAAGTTATAAATCCCGCCTGCAGCAAGGGGTTTGCAGTCAGATTTCTTTCGGACTATTTCGGAGTTCCTTTTGATGAAATTATTGCCGTGGGAGACAGCACCAACGATATAGAACTGATAAAAGGTCCCTGGCACGGCGTTGCCGTGGGGGACGCCAGAGAAGAATTGAAAGCCGTTGCCGACGAGATAACCGTTCCTTTCAAAGACGATCCCGTCAAGGTCCTTTTGGAAAAATATTGTTCATGAAAATAAACGACGCAATCAGTTGTAAAGATAAAATGCTCTGAAGCGGTTTTTAGGACCGTACCGGAAATTTTCTGCCGGCAGAGACGGTTAAAATCTGATTAAAGAAAAATACGGCGCTGCGCACCGCAGAAACTTTTGCGCCGATGCAAAACGTATCGCTGCGGTCAGGAAAATTTTCAAAGTTCCGTCGCCGCATATTGCAGCGGAGCGTCGCAAGCGGCTGAAAGCCCGCCTTGCTTGCTCTCAATTTCCGATTCCGCCGGCCGCAAGGTGCGGATACGCCGTTTGCCGCAGGCAAACATCATGAATTTGAATTCACAGGAGTAGATATGGAAGAAATTATATTAGATCCCGTAAAAAACGTTAAAACTCTGCCCATGGTCGCGCTGCGCGGGAAGGTTTTGCTTCCCGGCAATTATTGCAATTTCGATGTGGGCAGGCCGATTTCCGTCAACGCTGTCAACCGTGCCATGGAGAACGGTTCGGAGATCTTTATCGCGGCGCAGAAAAACGCCGTCATAGACGCGCCGAAGAAAAACGATATTTGCAGAGTCGGAGTTGTCGCAAAGATCAAACAGATAGTAAAATCGCCTAATAACAGCATAAAGGTCAGCGTTTTTGCGCTTTATAGGGCGAGAATTCTCGATTTTCTCGATGTAAAGGAAAGTTTTACCGTAAATGTCGAAGAGATATTTTACCGCAACACCGCTTTCGAAGAAGAGACCGAAGCTTATCTGCGCGTGGCAAAACGCGCTTTTTACGACTATGCTCTGTTTGATAAACGCATATTGCAGGAAATGCTTGTTACGGTAACCGAACGCAAGGATCCGAATGAATTTATCGACGGCGCGCTGGCGCTGCTTCCGTTCAAAGAATCGGAAGTGCAGAGAATTCTGGAAACCGACGATACCATAGACAGACTGCGCGATTTCGAAGGCCTTGTTACCCGCGAGCTTGAAATCTTAAAGATAGAAAAGAAAATCACTTCCAAAGTAAGACAGAGCATAGATAAAAGTCAGAAAGAATTTTATCTGCGCGAACAGCTGAAAGCCATTCATTCCGAACTCGGAGAGGATCCTGACGAAAGCGATGCTTTGATCGAAGACATAAAAAAGAAAAATTTGCCTCCTGAAGTCGAAGAAAAGGCGCTTAAAGAGATAGCGAGACTCGATAAAA
This sequence comes from uncultured Clostridia bacterium, assembly GCA_959605945.1. Classification (GTDB taxonomy): domain Bacteria; phylum Bacillota; class Clostridia; order Christensenellales; family Borkfalkiaceae; genus UBA1259. Next base: position 29,047 of record CAUHGY010000010.1, read on the forward strand.
TAAATCCCTCGTCGCCGGATTACTCGATTATCTTAAATTATCTTGATTGGTTAAAAGATTTGCCGTTCAATGAATGTACGGTAGATACGGAAGATCTTTCGGTTGCAAAAGCGGTGCTGGATGCCGACCATTTCGGTTTGGAGAAGGTCAAAGAGCGTATTTTAGAATACATTGCAGTGCTGCAGCTTACCAAAAAAATACGCGGGCCCATTCTGTGTTTCGTAGGTCCGCCCGGAGTGGGCAAAACTTCGGTTGCGACTTCCATCGCCCGTGCTCTCAACCGCAAATTCGTGCGCATGAGTCTGGGCGGCGTCAAAGACGAAGCAGAGATCCGCGGGCACCGCCGCACTTATGTCGGAGCAATGCCTGGAAGAATCATTTACGCTCTGAGAAATATCGGGGCGAACAATCCTGTGTTTCTGCTTGACGAAATAGACAAAATGTCGTCTGACATGCACGGCGACCCTGCGAGCGCGCTTCTCGAAGTGCTTGACCCCGAACAGAATACAACGTTCCGCGACAGATATATGGAAATTCCCTACGATCTGTCCAAAATAATGTTCATAACAACCGCAAACTCGGTGGATACAATCCCTTATCCGCTGCTTGACAGGATGGAGATCATAGAGCTGAACGGCTATACCGATGAAGAAAAACTTGAAATAGCAAAGCGTTATCTGATACCCAAACAGCTCAAACTAAACGGGCTTACTCCCAAAAAGGCGGAATTCACCGATGCCGCAATCAGTGAAATCATAGAAAGTTATACGCTTGAAGCGGGGGTTAGAAATCTTGAAAGGGAGATCGGCGGAGTAATAAGAAAGATAGCCGTCAAAGTAGCCGAACACAGACGCCTTAAAAAACAGATTGTCGATAAAGGCGACGTGGCAGATTATCTCGGAGTCAGAAAGCATGCGCGCGATATGTCGCTTGAAAAAGACGAAGTCGGCGCGGCGACGGGGCTCGCATGGACGAGCGTAGGCGGAACTACGCTGACCATTGAAGTCAGTCTTATGCACGGCAAGGGAGAGATACTTCTTACCGGAAAGCTCGGCGACGTTATGAAAGAATCGGCACATGCGGCAATCAGCTATATAAGGGCCAATGCCGCGGAATTCGGAATAAAAGACGATGTTTTTGAAAATACGGACATTCACATTCATGTGCCGGAGGGCGCCACGCCCAAAGACGGACCGAGTGCGGGCATAACTATGGCTACGGCAATACTTTCGGCATTCACCGGAAGACCGGTCAGAAAAAGCGTTGCCATGACCGGGGAAATAACGCTGCGCGGCAAAGTTCTGCCTATCGGAGGACTGAAAGAAAAAACGCTTGCCGCCCACAGACAGGGAATAGATACCGTCATTATCCCCGCAGGCAACGAAAAAGATCTGACGGAAATACCGCAGGATATAAGAAAACAGATGAGTTTTATTACTGCGGCCGAAGTCAAAACGGTTTTCGACACGGCAATAAGGCACTGAACGCTTTAAGAAGGAGTTGCAGATGAACATAAAGCAGGTTTCGTTTGTAACGAGCGTCGCCGACAAAAGCAAGTTTTTACAGACCGATAAACCCCTGATCGCCGTCGCAGGCAAGTCGAATGTGGGGAAAAGTTCTCTCATCAACATGCTTGCAAGGCAGAAAAAACTGGCTAAAACATCGGTGACGCCCGGACGGACAAGGCTTATAAACTATTTTGATTTCGGTCCGTTCATTCTTGCCGACTTGCCCGGATACGGCTTTGCCAAAGTCAGCAAGGAAGAAAAAGCGAGGTGGAGCGCTCTTTTGGAGAGCTTTCTGCTTTCCGGAAAAATAAAGCTGCTTATTTCGCTGGTCGATATACGCCATGACCCCACCGAGGATGATAAAATGATGATAAACTATCTTTATCACTATGTCATCCCGTTTTCATTGGTAGCCACAAAAGCCGATAAACTTCCGAAAACAAAAATCAAGCCGCAGCTCTCGGCAATAGCGGCACAGCTCAAAGTCGGCATCGGCGATATAACTGCGGCGTCTGCGGAAACAGGCGCGGGCAGAGACGAAATTTTAGAAATTATAGAAAAAGCGATAAGTGAGAATTGATTCATCTATGAAATACGGTGTTTCTTTCAAAGGCGTAAAACCCGCTTATCTGCAGCTTTACGAAGAGCTTCGCGCAGATATTGTGCGCGGGGCTTATCCTTTTTTGAGCAAATTGCCGTCAAAGCGCATTATGGCGGAAGAGACCGGACTCAGCGTGATAACCGTCCGCCATGCGTACGAACTGCTTTCGGACGAGGGATATGTGGAGCCGCGGGAGAGAAGCGGATATTTTGTCGCGTACAGAGAGAGCGATTTCGGATCCCGTGGGTTTGCCGACGGCGCGTCTGCTGAGTTTACATTCAAAGACGCAACGCCGAAAGCCGGCGGCGAAGGCGGAAATCGTAAATTTCCGTTTACCGTGCTTGCAAAAACCATGCGAAAAGTACTCTCCGATTACGGCGAAAATATTTTTGAAAAATGTCCTAACAAAGGTTGTCTGCCTTTCAGAAAAGCCGTTTGCGATTATCTTGAAAGAAGCGTGGGCATACGTGCAGATGTCGGACAGGTGATCGTCGGAGCGGGGGCGGAATATCTTTACGGGCTTGTCGTGCAGATGCTTGGAAAAGATAAAATTTTTGCGCTTGAGAACCCGTCATATAAGAAAATAAAGCTGGTTTACGGCGCGCACGGGGTAAAAACAGAGTTTCTCGATCTCGGCGAAAACGGAATTAAGACAGAGTGCCTTGCGAATTCTTTTGCAGACGTGCTGCACGTAACGCCTTTCAACAGTTATCCCGGTCATGTCACGGCAGACGCATCCAAAAGAAAGGAATATCTTAACTGGGCGGAAGCGCGCGGCGGATATATTATAGAGGATAATTACGATTCCGAACTCACCGTTTCAAAGAAAAACGAAGAGACGCTTTTTTCTTACGGCGGCGGACGAGTTATATATATGAACACTTTTTCGCATACGCTGTCGCCGTCGGTCAGGGTGGGGTATATGGTAATTCCGGAGCAGCTTTTTGCAGTTTACGAATCCGAGATAGGTTTCTATTCCTGTCCTGTGCCGCTTTTCGATCAGCTTGTGCTGGCAGAACTGTTAAACAGCGGGGAGTTTGAACACCATATAAACAGAGTGAGACGCGATAAACGAAAACGTTTAAATCTGGGTATATAAAAAATACTTAAATTGAATATTTACATATAATCAAAATAGAAGTATAATAGTCAAAAGACATTACAGGAGTTTTGATTTATGTACAACAAGAGATTAGAAGTCAACAAAAATCTTGCGCAGATGTTAAAGGGCGGCGTCATAATGGACGTGACCACCCCCGAACAGGCAAAAATCGCAGAACAGGCGGGTGCGTGCGCGGTAATGGCGCTTGAAAAAATCCCCGCAGATATCCGTGCAGCAGGCGGCGTTTCCCGGATGAGCGATCCGAAGATGATAAAAAGCATTCAGAATGCCGTATCCATACCGGTTATGGCTAAGTGCCGTATAGGGCATTTTGCCGAAGCGCAGGTTTTGCAGGCGATTGAAATAGATTATATCGATGAAAGCGAAGTTTTATCCCCTGCGGACGATGTGTATCATATAGACAAAACGGCTTTTGACGTACCGTTTGTGTGCGGCGCCAAAAATCTCGGCGAAGCGCTGCGCCGCATAGAGGAAGGAGCGGCGATGATACGTACCAAGGGCGAACCAGGCACGGGCGACGTGGTTCAGGCGGTAAGACATATGCGGCTTGTACAGTCGGAGATACGTCGCATAGCGGCTATGAGAGAAGACGAACTTTTTGGCGCCGCGAAGGAACTTGAAGTGTCGTATGAATCCGTTCTTTATGTCCGCGAACATAAAAAACTGCCCGTCGTCAATTTTGCCGCGGGCGGGATAGCAACTCCCGCGGACGCCGCGCTTATGATGCAGTTGGGTGCGGAAGGCGTGTTTGTGGGGTCGGGAATATTCAAATCCGGCAATCCGGAAAAACGCGCGGCGGCCATAGTCAAAGCGGTCACGAATTATGAGAATGCAAAAATGATTGCCGAGCTTTCCGAAGATCTCGGCGAAGCGATGGTCGGAATCAACGAGCAGGAAATAAGCCTTCTGATGGCGGAGCGCGGCAAATGATAAAAATAGGCGTTCTGGCCCTTCAGGGTGCCTTTGCGGAACATATAGAAGTTTTGGAAAAACTTTCGGCAGAGTGTTTCGAAATACGCAGCGTTGAGAACTTAAAAAAACCTTTCGACGGATTGGTGCTGTGCGGCGGCGAAAGCACCGTTCAGGGGAAACTGCTTAAAGAGCTGGGGCTGTTTGAACCGCTTTTAATGAAGATACGGTCGGGCCTGCCTGTACTGGGTACGTGCGCAGGGCTTATTTTGCTTGCAAAAGAAATTGAAAACGACAGCCGCAGATATTTCGGTTGCCTTGACGTTACCGTGGTCCGTAACGCTTACGGCAGACAGCTCGGCAGTTTTGAAACTGCGGGGGAGTTTAAAGGAATAGGGAAAATACCGATGACGTTTATACGTGCGCCGTACATAGTCAGAGCGGGCAGGGATGCGGAGATATTGTCGGTCATTGACGGCAAAATAACCGCAGTCAGAGAAAAAAACATGCTTGCAACGGCGTTTCATCCCGAGCTTACCCGTGACTGCAGAATCCACAGGATGTTTCTCGATACGGTTGAAGAATATATGCAAAGAAAATCAGAAAAATTTTGGCGGCTGAAATAAATTGCCGTGCATACGTATTACTCTGAAAATTTTTCGCAAGGGATGTCGGTGAAAACTGAATGTTATTCAGATGAACGCCGTTTGTTCTTTCAACAATCATAAAGCCCTGCGTCCGATCTTGCGGACGCAGGGCTTTGGAATTTTAATATATTATTCGCTTTTTATCCCGTAAAGTTTAACGCGCATGCGCGGCAGTGCCGTTTCTGAAGCGCCGAGCGGCATCATGGCGTTGCGATAATCGTGTTTGTCGCAAAAACCTTTGAGGTCTTTTTGCAATCTTTCAAAATTTTTTTCCTGCAACAGGGCAAGTGCCGCTATGTATTTTTTTGCCGAGAGCCCGGCATGGCGCGAATATCTTAAAAGTTCGGCGTAATGGTGCAGGCAAAAGCCTTTGGTTGCTGCAAGCGTTTTGACGAATTCGTTTTCACGGGCGAACATTTGGGCAACGGTTTTATAATATTTTTCCATACTTTCCTGCGTCAAATCGCATATTATGCATGTTTTTCCTGCTTTTTCAAGCTCTTCTGCCTGTTTTAATGCGGCTTTTACCGATATGGGTTTTTTTATTTTTTCGCGAAGCGCATTTACCCGCGTGGAAATCTGAAGGGCAACGCTCAATTTATTCTGCCGTTTGTAAAGCATATCGAAATGTTTGGCGCAGAAACCGAGTTTGTTTACTTTTGCGCGCGTAGAGTCCTCCATTACGGCGTCGTTTAAAAACTCGTGCAGAAACTGTTCTTCTACTATTCTCCGGATTTCGCAAAGCGGACATTCGCAGTCTGCTTTGAACTTTTCGTAAATCAATCCTGTATCTATATGGTATGCCATAAATGTATTTTAACAGATATATTAAAATTTTACAATCTTTTTAGCAAGGTTTTATTAATTGCCGTTTGTTTTGTTTTTGCGTCATTGAAAAAACAATCAATTTAAAAATTTTTTTGGATGATTTTTTAAAAATATTTACAACTCATTGTAAAATATTTGGCTTTTGTGATATAATACAAGCGAGAAAACTTGCTTGCAAGGGTTTTCGAGCGCAGTG
>CAUHGY010000011.1 GCA_959605945.1 uncultured Clostridia bacterium
GAATACCTCAGCGCGGTTTCCATAACCATTTCAGAAAGGTTTACAGCATAGTCAATCTTTCTCAGCTCAATGCATTCGAGGCGGGTACGGTCGTGGATATGGCCGTTCTCGACGAAAAGGGTCTTATCAAGGTTGTTAAAGGCTGCGCAGGTCTGAAAGTTCTCGGCAACGGAGAACTGACGAAAGCCCTGACGGTAAAGGCCGCATGTTTCTCGGCGTCCGCAAAAGCCGCTATCGAAAAGGCAGGCGGTACGGCAGAACAAATATAAACCCCATAAATAAGGGAGGATAAAATGTTTCAGACAATAGTAAACGCGTTTAAGATAAAGGAAGTCAGAAGAAAAATCCTTATCACGATCGCTTTATTGTTCGTTTACAGGCTGGGGTGTTATATTCCCGTTCCGGGAGTCAGTATGATCGATCAGTCGGTGCTCGAGCAGTATACGTTCTTGCAGATAATGAGCGGCGTTTCAGGCGGCGCATTGCAGTACGGGACGTTTTTTGCCATGGGCATAGGACCGTATATCAATGCTTCGATTATTATACAACTTTTAACCGTCGGCATTCCTGCACTTGAAAGACTTTCCAAACAGGGTGAAGAAGGCAAACGTAGAATAAACGCTATTACGAGAATAGTTACGCTTGTTCTCGCCATAGTTCAGGCGATAGGCATTCTTGTGGGATTGGCAAGCGGTTCGGTCGATACAGGCGCTATATTCGGCAGTGAAGGTTTTCTCAATGTATTGAGTTATATTTTCCTGATAATAGTTTACACCGCCGGCGCGGCGCTTACCATGTGGATAGGCGAAAGAATTACCGATTACGGTGTGTCGAACGGCATATCGCTGCTGATTTTTGCAGGTATACTTGCCACTGCAGGCACTTCGATACTCGGGCTTTTTACCAACTGGAACGATTCTTCTATCTGGACTCTTGTGGGATTCATAATAGCGGCGGTTCTCATTTTTGCGGCTATCGTCGCGGTAAACGATGCTGAAAGGAAGGTTCCCGTTCAGTATGCAAAACAAGTCAAAGGCAGAAAGATGTACGGCGGACAGTCGACGCACATTCCCATCAAGGTCAACTCTTCCGGAGTTATGCCGCTTATCTTCGCTTTCGCGATTTTAAGTCTGCCCGATCTGATCATCAATCTTGTAGGCGTATCGTCTGACAACTGGTGGTCGAGAAATATGGGCACGGGCAGCTGGCCGTATATGGTTGTGCTTTGCGTATTCATACTGTTCTTTGCGTTTTTCTATAATCAGATCCAGTTCAATCCCGACGATATAAGCAAGAGCATTCAGCAGAACGGCGGATTTATTCCCGGAACAAGGCCGGGCAAGCCCACTGCCGATTATCTTAAAAAAGTATCCGGAAGAATAACGCTTTTCGGCGCGATATTTTTGGCAATAGTAGCTCTTGTTCCTTCGCTTGTTTTCAAAGCGATCGGCGGCAACAGCCTGATGAATGTTTTCAGTGCTACGGGACTTCTGATTATAGTTTCGGTGGCTCTTGAATTCGAACAAGCGCTTCAGTCGCAGATCATGATGAAGAATTATAAAGGATTTTTGAAATAATTCGTTATGAAAGTGATTCTCTTGGGAGCGCCCGGCTGCGGCAAGGGCACTCAAGCAAAATATATTACCGGAAAATACGGGCTTCCGCATATATCTACCGGAGACCTTTTCAGGGAAAATATTAAGAATCAGACGCCGCTCGGCATTAAAGTCAAAGCGATTATGGACACAGGCAGCCTCTGCCCGGACGATCTCACGGTAGAACTCGTGAAAAACCGTCTGAGAGAGCCAGACTGCAAGAAAGGCTATCTGTTAGACGGTTTTCCCAGAAGCATGTTTCAGGCAGAAGCTCTTGACGCTTTTGAAGCGCCGGACGTCGTTATAGATATAGACGTCGATCTCGGCAAAGTGGAAAGACGCATCACCGGCAGAAGAAGCTGCCCGAAATGCGGCGGTTCTTTCCATGTCGATTACATAGGCGAAAGGAACGACTGCCCCGAATGCGGCGAAGAGCTTATAATCCGCAAGGACGATAACCCGCAGACCGTCAGGGAAAGGTTGGAAGTTTACGCCGAATATACGGCCCCGCTTGTTGAATATTACGACAGACAGGGCAAACTCAGACGGGTAGACGGCAATCTCGGAATAGAAGATGTGTTTGCACAGATAGTGAAGGTGCTCGATGATTATCGTTAAAACAGACGAAGAAATCGCACTGATGAGAGAGAGCGGAAGGCTGACCAAAAATACGCTTGACCTTATAGGCGCAAGCATCCGTGAAGGAATGACGACGAAGGAGCTTGATAAAATAGCTTACGACTATATTCTTTCCTGCGGAGCGTATCCGTCTTTTCTCGGTTACAGCGGCTATCCCGCGTCGATATGCGCGTCGGTAGACGATACCGTCGTTCACGGGATACCTTCAGACGATATAATAATAAAAAGCGGCCAGATAGTCAGCATCGACGTGGGAGTTATTTATAACGGCTGGCAGGGCGATGCGGCACGGACATTTATGGTCGGTGAAGTGTCGGACGAAAAAAAACGGCTTGTAAAAGTGACCGAAGAATGCTTTTTTAAGGCAATTGAAAATCTTAAAGACGGCACGCCGCTCGGCGATATAGGTTACGGAGTTCAGTCGCATGCCGAAGCAAACGGATTTTCGGTCGTGAGAGCGCTTGTCGGGCACGGAATAGGAAGAGAGATGCACGAAGCCCCGTCTGTGCCCAATTTCGGAAAGAAAGGCACGGGCATACGCATTAAAAAAGGCATGACGCTCGCCATAGAACCGATGATCAACGCAGGCGTATATCAGGTGGATTTCATGTCCGACGGCTGGACGGTCAAAACGCGCGACGGCAAACCTTCCGCACATTACGAAAACACAGTCGCCGTCACTGATAACGGCGTGGAAATTCTTACGCTTTAAGGAAGAAAAAATGTGCGGTGATATCAAGAGCGGAGATGTTGTCGTAAGTACGGCGGGAAGAGACAAAGGAAATTTTTTTCTCGTTGTTTCGTCGGAAAAAGGAAGGGCGCTGATCGTTGACGGAAAAATACACAAAGTGACGGCGCCGAAAAAGAAAAACGTAAAACATTTATCGGTTGTCCGCGGCGGCGCGCTAGTCGCGACGGCGCTGGAGATAAAACAAGGCATATATGTCGGAAACCGAAGGGTTTTCAGGGCGATAAGCCAAAATAAAATAGGAGGATAAGTTTGTGTCGAAAGACGACGTTATAGAAACCGAAGGCGTGATAGTAGAAGCATTGCCGAACGCAACGTTTACGGTAAGGCTTTCAAACGGACACGTAATAACGGCTTATATTTCGGGAAAACTGCGCATGCATTATATCAAGATAATTCCCGGCGACAGCGTTAAGCTTGAAATGAGCCCTTACGACCTTACAAAAGGCAGAATTATCTGGCGCAGCAAAAATTAAAGCATAAACGAATTCCAAAGGAGATAAAAAAATGAAAGTTAGACCTTCTGTAAAACCTATGTGCGACAAGTGCAAAGTGATAAAAAGAAACGGAAAAGTTATGGTTATTTGTTCCAAGAACAAAAGTCATAAGCAGAGACAGGGTTAATTTCTTGACAAAATCTTGGTAAACCCTTATAATATAAGGGTTTATAACCGAAAATCCGCATAAATTCCCGAATAGTCTTGCATTCCAGAGACGAAAGGGTCTTTACGCATTATATATACATTAAAATTTAAGCATAAATACGGAGGTATTTTACAAGAATGGCACGTATAGCCGGCGTTGATTTGCCTAACAACAAGAGAGTTGAGATCGGCCTTACCTATATTTACGGCATAGGTCTTTCCACGGCAAAGAAAATCATAAGCGAAACGGGCGTTAATCCCGATACGAGAGTTAAAGATTTAACAGAAAACGACGTTGCGAAACTGAGAGAATATATCGAACATAATATCCGTGTGGAAGGCGATCTCAGAAGCGAGAAGAGCCTTGCCGTCAAAAGACTGATAGAAATAGGCTGCTATCGCGGCGTCAGACACAGAAAAGGTCTGCCTGTAAGAGGTCAGAGTTCCAAGAGAAACGCGAGAACCAGAAAAGGTCCGCGCCGCACCGTTGCTAAAAAGAAAACGGCGACCAGATAACAGGAGGTAACGGATTATGGCAGCAGCTAAAAAAATAGTAAAAAAACGCAAAGAAGCGAGAAAAGTCGATAAAGGTCAGGTTCATATTCAGGCGTCTTTCAACAATACTTTGGTGACCATCACAGATATGCAAGGCAATACTGTTTCCTGGTCGAGCGCGGGAAGCCTGGGCTTTAAAGGTTCAAGAAAAAGCACGCCTTTTGCAGCGCAGCAGGCGGCGGAAACCGCGGGCAAAATCGCAAGAGAACAGGGCATGCGTCAGGTAGAAGTTTATGTTAAAGGTCCGGGTGCCGGCAGGGAATCTGCTATTCGCGCGCTTGCCAACTGCGATATGGAAGTAACTCTCATTCAGGACGTTTCTCCCATTCCGCACAACGGATGCAGACCGCCCAAAAAACGCAGAGTATAACGGAGGAAACATAAAATGGCTAAATATACAGAATCTAAATGTCGTTTATGCAGACGCGAAGGAGCAAAACTGTTTTTGAAAGGCGAAAGATGCTATAAAGGCGTTTGCGCGTTTGAAAAAAGGCCCGTTGCTCCCGGTCAACATGGTATGGGAAGAAAGAAAGTTTCCGAATACGGACTGCAGCTTCGTGAAAAGCAGAAATGCAAGAGAATTTACGGCGTTCTCGAAGGTCAGTTCAGGAAATATTACGAAAAGGCCGACAGAATGAAAGGCATAACCGGTGAAAATATGCTTTCGCTTCTCGAAAGAAGGCTCGATAACGTTATTTACAGAATGGGCATAGGTTCTTCGAGATCGCAGGCGCGTCAACTGGTGACGCACGCTCACTTTACGGTGAACGGCAAAAACTGCAATATTGCATCTTACTGCGTCAAGGTCGGCGACGTTATTGCCGTCAAGGAAAGCAAACGCGACAATAAGTATTTTGCGGAAATCAAACAGATGAAGGTCGGCGCTATGCCCAAATGGCTTGATTTTAACCCCGAAACGCTTGAGGGCAAAATAATCGCGCTTCCCACAAGGGAAGATATAGACAGTCAGATTGCAGAGCATATGATCGTCGAGTTGTATTCGAAGTAATTTATAAAAATTTATTTGATGGAGCAATACGGGGGGAAACGGGAGTGTCCACGCTCGCGCAAGAATTCCCGTATAGCTTTATATCAGAACTATTAAGGAGGTAAATTTCTTATGATGGAAATTGAAATGCCAAAAATAGCAGTGGAAGAAAATGAAGACAAAAGCTATGCCAAAGTAGTTGTAGAGCCTTTGGAAAAAGGTTTCGGACTGACTATAGGCAATGCGCTCAGAAGGATTTTGCTTTCTGCGCTGCCGGGTGCTGCGATACAGAACATCAAGTTTGCCGAGGAACTCGGCATCAAGCACGAGTTTTCTGCGGTTCCGTTTGTCAAAGAGGACGTTACGGAGATTATTTTGAATCTTAAATGCGTCGCAGTCAAGACGACAAGTCTTGATAAGGACTATAAAAAGACGGTAAGACTTGTCAAAGAAGGTCCTGCGATCGTCAAGGCGGGAGATATCCCTTCGGACGCCGATTTTGAAATTCTTAATCCCGATCTCGTCATCTGTACGGTTGATGAAGGCGGCAAGATCGATATGGAGCTTACCATTGGAAGAGGCCGCGGATATCAGAGCGCACAGGAACATAAGACCGATATAATAGACAGTATTGCCATAGACAGTATATACACGCCTGTCAAAAAGGTAAGCTATAACGTCACGGCAACCCGTGTCGGGCAGAGCGTTGACTTCGATAAACTTACTTTGGAAGTATGGACCAACGGCGCGTTTTCCGGCCGCGATATAGTCAGCCTTGCCGCAAAGATCATGGAAGAGCATATCAAGATGTTTGTTTCGCTCTCTGCTGTCGGCAATATCGGAATTTTAGTTCCGCCGGAAGAAGATAAAAAGACCAAAATTCTCGAAATGACGATTGAAGAAATGGATTTATCCGTGCGTTCTTACAATTGTCTGAAAAGAGCAAATATTCACACAGTTGAAGATTTAACCAAAAAAACCGAAGACGATATGCTTAAAGTCCGTAACCTGGGCAAAAAATCTCTTGACGAGGTTATTGCAAAACTTATAAGTTTAGGGTTAAAGTTAAAGGACAAGGAGGACTAAACAATGGCAAGAAAATTAGGCGTGACCGCTACGCAGAGAATAGCGCTTTTAAAAAATCAGGCATCCGCGCTTTTGTGGCACGGTAAAATAGAAACGACCGAAGCGAGAGCCAAGGAAGTTGCCGCATATACGGCGAAGATACTTACTCTTGCCGTCAACACTTACGGCGATACGTTGGAAAGCGAAGTTTCCACCACCGATGCAAAGGGTAAGCCTGTTACGAGAACGTTGATAAAAGACGGAAACAAAAAACTCAATGCAAGAAGAAAGATCATGACCATGGTCAACGATTTGCAGGAAGTAAAGGGTTTTAAAGAGAGCAAACCCGATTTCAAAAAGAGAACCAGAGCTATCAAATATCCGCTCATAGAAAAGATTTTCGATGAATACGCCCCCAAATATTCTGCTCGCAAGGAAGAGAAAGGTCAGGGCGGCGGATATACGAGAATTTATAAACTCGGACCCCGCAGAGGCGATGCTGCGGAAATGGTGATTCTGGAGCTCGTTGACTGATTTTTTGTTAAATTTGCAGCTTGTAAGCTGACAGGTCAATTATCAAAATTACAAGTTCAGTCATAATGCATTTAAAGCAATATTGCCCGCGGCGCGAAAAAGCGCCGCGGGCTTAGTTTATTATAACAAAATCGGCGCACATATTTTCGGCTGACGGCTTTTGCTTTTGTTTTTTTATGTTATTTTTATAGCATTATCTCGTAAAAAATTTTTCAGTTACATTTCAAAAATAAAAACTTTCAAATTTTTCTGTTCATTAAAATGTTTTACCGCAATTTTTTCAAATTCAATGCAGCGCCGCACCCTTCCTTTTTGGGCTCAATAATTGACTTTTTACAAAAAACGTTCTATAATTATTTTCAACAGAGAATAGCATCTTGGCGATTTACGGCAGCGCCGGGAACTTTAAAGAGAGGTGTAGCACAGTGGATTACGGAAAGATTGTATCGCTGGTCTATGAAGCGAGAAAGATAATTTTTTCAAAAGAACTCAATCCGCATGAAAAAAATCAAAATCCTTATGATTTTGTTACTGCGGCAGATCTGGGTATAAGCGAATTTCTAAAAAAAGAACTCTATAAAGCGTTTCCCGACGCGGGATTTGTTACCGAAGAAGAGCAGGAACACATCTTATCGGAAAAAGCGTTTATTCTGGATCCTATAGACGGCACAACCAATCTTATATACGATTACAGAATGAGTTCTATCTCGCTGGCTTATACCGAGAACGGAAAAGTGAAATTCGGCGTGGTATATAATCCTTTTTCCGAAGAAATGTTTTTTGCCGTCAGCGGAAAGGGCGCATATATGTACAATGCCGTAAACGGCGTTGATGACCTGATTAAAACCGGTATAGAAAATTATAATGAAAACCGTTTATCCGTTGCGGAAAGAAATATAAAGCACTCGCTGATAGAGTTCGGCGCAAACTTATCGCATAAGGACGAAGCCGCCGAAACTTTTGCAAGGGCAAAACTTGTTTTTGACAACTGCCTTGACTTGCGCAGGGTATGTTCCACGGCGATCGTTCTCTGCTATATCGCCGCGGGGAGACTTGACGGATATTTTGAAAAATACATAAAACCGTGGGACTATGCGGCGGGGATTCTTATCCTTGAAGAGGCCGGCGGAAAAGCATCGGATTGGTCAGGCAACCCGTTGCCTTTGGACAGGCCGGGGTCTATAGTCTGCGCAACGTCTGAAATACATAGCGGTTTGAGAAAACTTGTGAACGGAGATAAATAATGAAGGACGTACATAACAATACCGCAATAATAGTGTCGGAGATACACGGCATAACTTTCACGGTGTTTTTTATAATAGAAAAAGTACTCGGAGAATTTGTTTATCCGTACCTTCTGCGTTATCTGTCAAAACTGCTGGTGATATTTATTTCTGCAGTTATTGCAGCCGTTCTTTATACGGCGCTCTATTTCGTGATCAGAAAAATTTACGATCTGATCCTTGTTACCCGAAATAAGAAACTTAAAATAGAAGGTACCTGGTATCACGTTCATATTCCGCACTATCTGGGCAAAGAAGATTACAGCCAGGAAAAAATAAGTGCGGGCATAACCACTGTTTCCAGGGTGTTTACCGATTTTACCTTTGTCGGAAATAACGAAAAATTTTATATTTTGAACGGTAAATTGGTTTCCAAAAGCGAAAACGCCACACATTGGTATACCAAAGCTACAAAATTGTCTGACGATAACGATTTCGATATAATAGAAATTTACGAAGCGTCTACCAAAGGAAATCCCGTAAAAAGAATCAGAGCTTGCCCGTATTGTAAAAAAGAGTTTGATAAACCCGTTGAAATTCAGGAAGCCGAAAGGTTCCGCCACGGAATACATAAAATCGACATAGTGGAAACGGGCGGCGTCTGCACAAGGATGAATGCGGAATATTCCGATTGCTGGCCTTCACTGAAAAACGGGGAATTGCTTTTTTACCGCACAAAGGAAGAGCGCGATGAAAGGATAAGACTGTTTTTCGAAGAAGCCGAAAAAATGAATAGCGCAAACCGTAAAGATACGGCGCAGTAAAGATTAAAGGCAACGCATTGCATATTTTGTGCAATGCGTTCGGTTTTCAGGTAATATCATCGCATCGGATAGTCGTGATGGTTTATTCGGAAATATCGCGCATGCGGTGCGGTCGGACTAGACGACGGCAATTGTATAAATGCAAAAAATGCGAACATTTTGCGGGTGCCCGAAAGCAATCGGGCTAAATAAGAGCAGGGTTTAATAAAACGGGAAACAATAGGGGAATATAATGAATATTATTGAGATAAATCAATAGAAAAAACATTACATACGGCAGTCAGCCGTAAAAAACAATCCCCGGTCTTTATGACCGGGGCAAATTTTTTATCGGGCAGAATTTCTTTTTCCGCAGAAGAAGAGCACAAACAGGAATTGCAATATGGAATTTTAACTTCGCCGACAGGCTGAAATTAAAGGTATTTTTTCAGCCGCTGTTCGTAATCTTCTTCGAGTTTTAAAAGTTTTCCGACGAGCGCGGCGACTCCTTCCGAAAGGTTTTCTTTTTCGTTATCCATCGCTTTCAGCTCGTTGATTCCCATCACCGTACCGTTGATCATCATTTCAGCCACCTGGTTGCGGCTGTTGTCTACCATTGATTTCATTTTGATGCTCGTCCAAAGCATTGCTTTTTTAAAAGGATTTATATCCTGCGGCGTGATACCGTTTTCCGCCATGTATGTGGAAATTTCGCCGATAACCTTTTCGTATCCGTCGTATTGATCGGTAAGTTCCGCTCTGATGTCTTCGTCCTTGACTGCGGGCAGCAGGTCGGATATGCTCTGAAGTGCGATATGCGCGTTTTTGTATACGTCGTTAACGGCTTTTTCGTTGTAGCTTTTTGCGTCCATAATGAAAAAATCTCCTTTAATATGTTTCTGTTAATTTAGTTTGTCCCTTACTTGCAAAAATATGCTTAAATCGTTTGACATTTGCAGACAAATAATGTAAAATCGTCAATGAGCCGCTCGATAGGGGTTTTTTAAGCGCGTGAGCGCACCCTTAAATTTATATCGGCGAGACTGGTCAGCAGGAGGTTAATATGTACGCAATCGTAGAAAACGGTTCCAAACAGTACAAGGCGGAAATCGGCTCTGTCATCAGATTCGAAAAGCTTGCGGGAAATGTCGGCGACAAAGTCGAATTCGGCGTTCTCATGGTTTCCGCGGATGACGGAATCAAAGTTGCCGGCGAGGCAAGCGCCTACAAGGTCGTGGGCGAAATCACAGAACAGGGCAAGGGAAAAAAGATAGTTGTCTTTAAGTACAAAGCCAAAAAGAATGAAAGGAAGAAGCAAGGTCATAGGCAGCCTTTCACCGCAGTTAAGATTTTAGAAATCGCTGCTAAATAAGGACGGAGGGTATATAATATGATTTTATTCAGATTATTCGCTCACCACAAAGGTGGCGGCAGCACTAAGAACGGCAGGGATTCCAACGCCAAAAGACTGGGCATAAAACGCAACGACGGTCAGGAAATTCTCGCAGGCGGAATAATCGTTCGCCAGCGCGGTACCAAGATCCATCCCGGCAATAACGTGGGAATCGGCAGTGACGATACGCTGTTTGCACTTATCGACGGAACGGTCAAGTTCGAAAGAATGGGCAGAAAAGATAAAAAAGTAAGCGTATACGCTAAGGAAAATTAAAAAATTTCGGGCTGTTATTTACAGCCCGTTTTTTCTGCCGAAAGGTTTTTTACCATGGAAAAAATAACTTATTCAAGAGAATATTTCGATATTAAAGACACTCTCGAGTGCGGCCAGGTATTTCGTTTCAGGGAGTGCGGTGAAGGATATAAAGTGATAGCCTGGGATAAGTGCGCTTTATGCCGTTCTGACGGCGACAAAACGATAATAGAGTGCGAAAACGGCGACAGAGAGTATTTCGAGAACTATTTCGATTTAAAGCGCGATTATTCGGCTATTTACGAAACAGCTTTAAAAGAAGGCGTTGCCGTTCTTGCAACCGCGGCGAAAGCGGGCAGGGGAATAAGAATTCTCAATCAGAATAAGACCGAGGCGCTTTTTTCCTTCATAGTTTCGCAGAACAACAATATTCCCAGAATAAAGGGCATTCTGGAACGGCTGTGCGCGGCGCTCGGGAGGGAAAAAGAGTTTTGCGGAGAGAAGTTTTATGCGTTCCCTGCGGTGGAAGCGCTTGCGGCGGAGAACGAAGAGTTTTATAAAAAGATGGGGCTCGGATACCGTGCGGAATATTTGCGCCGTCTTGCGGCCGACATGACTGCGGGAAAAATCGACCTTGCGGCGATGGAAAATCTCGGTACGAAGGAACTTAAAAAGAGGCTGTGCGCTCTGCACGGGGTCGGGCCGAAGGTGGCAGACTGCGCGTCGCTTTTCGGCTTTCACAGAAGCGACAGTTTCCCTGTGGATACCTGGATAGAAAAAGTGTACAGAGAAGATTTTAAAGGGGAACTGAGCGGCAGGGAGAGAATAGCCGACTATTTCGCCGAAAAATTCAAAGAAAACGCCGGTTATTATCAGCAATATCTTTTTTATTACAAGCGCAGTTTGGAAAAAACGCAATAAAAGAGCGCAAGATATATGAAAATATTTGTCAAAAAGCCGCGCTTTATGCTATACTTTAACAAAGCTAAATCGAAAATTTTTGGAGGGCATAATTTATGCAGTATTCAACCGAAGTAAACGAAATGACCTGCGTAGCCAAAGGCCCCGATCACGGTCCCGCGCCGATACCCGAAGAAGCAAAATGGGTTCAGGCAAAAGAGATCGCCGATATATCGGGCTTTACTCACGGCGTGGGCAGGTGCGCGCCGCAGCAGGGGGCGTGCAAACTCACCCTTAACGTTAAAAACGGCATCATTGAAGAGGCGCTTGTGGAGACCATCGGCTGCTCGGGAATGACGCATTCCGCGGCTATGGCGGCGGAAATTCTTCCCGGCAAAACTATTCTCGAAGCGCTCAATACCGACCTTGTCTGCGACGCTATAAACACCGCTATGCGTGAACTGTTTTTGCAGATAGTATACGGCAGAACGCAGTCGGCTTTCTCTGAAGACGGTCTCGTTGTCGGCGCAGGGCTTGAAGATCTCGGCAAAGGTCTGCGCTCTCAGGTGGGAACCATGTATTCCACCAGGAAAAAGGGACCGAGATACCTTGAAATGGCGGAAGGCTACGTCACCAAGATAGCTCTCGATAAAGACGATCAGATTATCGGTTACTCTTTCGTTAATTTCGGCAAAATGGCAGATTTCATAAAGAAAGGCCTGTCCGCCGACGAAGCGTATAAAAAAGCTTCGGGGCAGTACGGAAGATTCGACGGGGCAGCGAAATACATCGACCCCAGAAAGGAATAAGGAGGGTACCGCAATGAGTATTACTTTCGAAGGTTACGACAGAAGAATAGATAAAATCAGCAAGTGTCTTGCCGAATACGGGATAAAGGATTTAGCCGATGCCAAAGCCGTGTGCGACGCGAAAGGCGTTGACGTGGAAGCCATTGTCAAAGGCGTTCAGCCCATTGCTTTCGAAAACGCAGTGTGGGCGTACACCGTCGGCGCGGCAATAGCCATTAAAAAAGGCTGCAAGAAGGCTGCCGACGCCGCAGAAGCCATCGGCATAGGCTTGCAGAGTTTCTGCATACCGGGTTCGGTTGCCGAAAACAGAAAGGTAGGGCTGGGGCACGGCAATCTTGCCGCAATGCTGCTCCGCGAAGAGACAAAGTGTTTTGCCTTTCTTGCCGGTCATGAATCGTTTGCTGCCGCCGAAGGCGCGATAGGCATCGCAAAGACCGCCAACAAGGTCAGAAAGACCCCACTCAAAGTTATTCTCAACGGCTTGGGCAAGGACGCTGCGTTTATAATAAGCAGAATCAACGGATTTACCTATGTTCAGACCAAGTTCGATTACTATACGGAAGAACTCAGTATCGTCAAGGAGACGGCTTACAGCGACGGAGACAGGGCGAAGGTTCGCTGTTACGGCGCGGATGACGTCAACGAGGGCGTCGCTATAATGAAGCACGAACAGGTAGACGTGTCTATCACCGGCAACTCCACCAACCCGACGAGATTCCAGCACCCCGTTGCGGGAACGTATAAAAAATGGGCGGTTGAAAACGGCAAGAAATATTTCTCTGTCGCATCCGGCGGCGGTACGGGAAGAACACTTCATCCGGACAACATGGCGGCGGGCCCTGCAAGTTACGGCATGACCGACACCATGGGCCGTATGCACTCCGACGCTCAGTTTGCAGGCTCTTCGTCCGTTCCGGCGCACGTTGAGATGATGGGGCTTATCGGCATGGGCAACAACCCCATGGTCGGAGCTTCGGTCGCAATCGCGGTTGCCGTGCAGGAAGGAATGACAAAATAAAACGTAATAAAGGTCTGCTCTTTGCGGCGGACCTTTTTGCATTTAAATTATATTTCAGGATTTTAATCGGGAATAAAGCGGTAAATTCGGTGAATATATTTTTTTGACCGATAAAACCGTGCGGAGTTTTCAGGAAAATTATTTTCCGAATGCGGCATGTGTTTATTATGAAAGTGATCTCGGCGATTTTTATCGTTCAGAATTTGTATTCTGCAAAGCAAACGAAAATGCGGATGATGAGGAGGAAAAATGATAGATGGATACATATAAAAAAATAAACGATTATATAAAAAATTCATGGGAAAAAGCCGTCAGAAAAAACGACTGCAATAAAAATTTTGTTTTGCCGTATGACTTTGTGCCGCCTTGTGCGGATAACGGTTTTGTGACGCTGTTTTATTGGGATACATATTTTACCAATAAAGGTCTTATTTCAGACGGATTGGCGCAATACGCTTATAACAATATAGAAAATCTGAAATATTGTTTAAGAAAGTTCGGGTGCGTTCCCAACTATTGCCGGGAAGACGGCGCCGATTATGCAAGCCAGCCGCCGCTTCTGATTTTTATGATCGATGATTTTTACACGTGCTCCGAAAACAAAGACTTTCTTGCGGACAGTTACGACGCTCTTTGCGCCGAATATAAATTTTGGATGACGAAGAGGCTTGCGCCTGAAGGTTTGAACTGTTGGGGAACAAACTGTACGGATGAAAATGCATTGCTTTCGTTTTTAAACGATATATACGCTGTGAGGGTGGGAATCGATGTCGGTTCGATGTCACGATTTGAAAAACTTAAATTTATCGGCGATATGATGGGAGAAAACGAGAGCGGCGAGGATTTTACGCCGCGTTTCGGCGGACGCGCTCACCGCCATTGCGCAGTTGATTTGAACGGATATCTTTACGGTTTTGAGAACACGATGGCAAAGTTTTGCAAAATTCTGGCAAACGGAGAACGAAATAAATGGCTTATCGCCGCAGCACAAAGGAAAAAACTTATGGAAAAATATTGTCTGGATAAAGAAACGGGCGTATTTTTCGATTACGATTACGAAAACCGCCGCGCTACGGGTATATACTGCGCGGCATGTTACGTGCCTTTTGTTTTCGGTTTAAGCGGCGATGGCAGTGCCGTCGAAAAGATAAATTCGCACATTCTTCATGACTTCGGTGTTTCCGCCTGTGAAAACATTAAAACAGACGGCAAAATATTCCAATGGGGTTTTCCGAACAGCTGGGCGCCGCATAACTACTTTGCGTATGAGGCAAACAAGGCGACAGGAAATTTCGGAAGGGCTGAAGAGATTGCCTTAAAGTATCTCGATAACGTTAACGATGAATTCAAAAAAACAGGTAAACTCTATGAAAAGTACGATGCGGTGCGCGGCGGCAAGGCATCGGTAAATGAATACGGCACGCCGGAAATGTTGGGCTGGACGGCAGGTGTTTTTAAATATTTTGTCGATGAATTGATTAAAATTTAAGTTTTTATGACCCGTTTATTCTGGCAAATCGAATAAAGAAACGCTGCGATTTAACGCGTCTGCCGCAAGTTATTCGTAATAATATCAGTTAACGGGCTTTATCTGTATTTCAAAAAAATATATGTGAAATAAGATATATGCCGCTCAAATTGTTGACATATCAACAATTTAATGTTATTTTAATATGGCACGAAGAGGATTTATACGGAGAAAAATGCACAGCGAATATAACAGATTTACTTTTCTTATAGACAATGTTTATAAATGCGTACAAAAAATCAAAGCCGAAGAGATGGAAAAATTCGGACTTAAAGCCACGTTTGTTTCCTGTCTGCTGCATTTATACGACAACCCTTCCGGACTGACGGCGGGGCAGCTTGTAAAACTTTGCGACAAGGATAAGGCATCTGTATCGCGTACGCTTGCCGAGCTTTCTTATGGCGGATATGTACGGTACTTGTCTGAAAACGGCAGAAAATACAACGTGCCGGCGGTTTTGACGGATAAAGGAAAACAAGCCGCAGAAAAGGTCGGCGATAAAGTCGATGAACTTTTCCGTCTGGCAAGTCAGCCGCTTGAAGCGGACGAGCGCGAAAAGTTTTACCGTTACCTTGAAAATATTTCTTCTACGTTGCAAAAAATAATAGAATTTTACGGAGAAAAATAATGGCAGTTAAAATAGTTGTCGACTCAGCTTGCGACGTAAACGTAAATGAAGCCGCATCCCGCGGATTACAGCTCATGAGCATGGAAATAACTTTCGGAAGCGAGAGTTTCCTCGATGGCGAAACCCTCATCGGCAAACAGTTTTACGAAAAACTTATAGAAACTTCGGATCTTCCGAAAACAAGCCAGATTAACGAATTCAGATGGGAGGAATGCTTTGCTGCCAATGTGGAAAAAGGCGACGAAGTAGTGGCGATAGTGCTTTCTTCAAAACTGTCGTCGACTTATAACAGTGCCGTGAAAGCGGCTAAAAAATTCGGCGACAAAGTTTACGTCGTCGACAGCATGAATGCCTGCATAGGCGAAAGATTGGTAATGGAATACGCACTGCGTCTTGCGGAAGCCGGCGAAAGCGCAAAAAGCATTTTCGATAAACTTCAGGCGAGTAAAAACCGCATACGCGTTCTTGCCGTTCTCGGCACGCTTAAATATCTTAAAAAAGGCGGCAGAATTTCACCGCTGGTAGCGTTTGTGGGGGAAGCGCTGAACGTAAAACCCGTTGTCGGGGTTGTGGACGGGGAAGTCAAACTGCTCGGTAAAGCTATGGGTTCTAAAAAAGGCAATAATATGATCAACAGCCTGGTTTCGGGAGGCAAAGGTATAGATTTCAGCATGCCTGTCGCAACGGCTTATTCGGGACTTGACGATTCCGTTCTGAAAAAATATATCGAAGACAGCAAAAATCTCTGGAAAGACTATACCGAAGCGATTCCGGAATATATTATAGGCAGCACTATAGGCACGCACGTCGGGCCCGGCGCCGTTGCCGTGGCGTTTTACGAAAAAGAATAAAAGCGGTATTTTAAGTTTTTTCGGTTATTAAACGGCTAAAGGGTATATTAAACGCGGCGCCGTAATACAATATACCGATGACGCTTGCCGAATTGAAAGAGGGCGAAAGCGCGGTTATTTTATCGTTGGCTCTGCCCGCAAAAATTAAGAAAAGATTTTACGATCTGGGGCTTACCGAAGGGGTCGGCATAACCTTTTCCGGTAAAGCACCGTCGGGCGATCCCGTAAAAATAAATTTACGGGATTTTTGTCTTGCGATGAGAAAATGCGATGCGGCACGGATAGAGGTGGAAAAGCTATGAACAGGACCGTTGCATTGATAGGCAATCCGAATTCCGGCAAGACAACGCTTTTCAATTTATTGACGGGCACATATCAGAAAGTGGGGAACTGGACAGGCGTTACCGTGGAGAAAAAAGAAGGGCGCTATCGGCGCGATAAGGCGGTGAAAGTGGTCGATCTGCCCGGGCTTTATTCGCTGACGGCTTTCGGTAACGACGAACGCGCCGTGACCGAGTATCTGAAAAAAACTCCGCCGCAGGTAATAATAAACGTCGTCGACGGCACGAAATTGGAGCGCAGCCTCAATCTGACGGCTATGCTTGCGGAACTGGGGATACCCGTCGTCATTGCGCTCAATATGTACGACGATCTGCAAAAGAACGGACTTAAACCGGACGTGAAAAAACTTTCCGAAGCGTTCGGCATGCCTGTGTTGCCTGTATCCGCGCTTAAAAACAAAAATATAGACGAACTTATGCGCGTTGCGCTGTCGCATGAAGGTAAGCCTTCCGCACTGTTTAAAAACGAAAGTCCGTCTGTCCGCTTTACCCGTATTGCGGAAATATGTAAAAGCGTGATGAAGAAAAAAAAGACGAAGGCGGAAAAAACTACCGAAAAGCTCGATGCCGTACTGACTCATCGCTTTTTCGGCATACCGATATTTGCCTGCGTGATGGTGGCGGTATATTTCGTAAGTCTGAAAGTCGGCGGATATTTCGGCGGACTTATTGAGAACGCGTTTGAATCGCTTTGCGAAAAAACTGCAGTGCGGTTTGCTTTAAATGGGTTTCCCGCATGGTTTACGGGGCTCATATCAGGCGCAGTATTAAAGGGAACGGGCACGGTTATTTCTTTTCTTCCGCAGATTCTGATGCTGTTTTTTATGCTTACGCTGCTTGAAGAAAGCGGATATATGGCGCGCGTGGCTTTTATTCTCGACAGATTTTTCCGCGCATTCGGTCTGAGCGGAAAGTCGGTGATACCGCTCATACTTTCCTGCGGTTGCACTGTCACGGGACTGATGTCCGCACGGGCGATAGAGAATTCTTCCGAGCGCGAGATGACGGTTTTTCTTTGCCCGTTCATGCCTTGCGGAGCAAAGACGGCGGTGTTCGGTTGGTTTTCCTATAAATTTTTCGGAGGCAGCGCATTGATTGCCGCGTCTATGTATTTTCTCGGCATTTTTACGGCGGCGGCAGTGGGCGGAATACTTAAAAAAACCAAGGCGTTTAAAGACGGCGGAGACTGTTTTATACTCGAAATGCCCACTTACCGCATGCCTTCGTTAAAAGATGTGGCGATGGTGCTTTTCGTAAAAGTAAAAGAATTCGCCGTTAAGGCGGGAACCGTAATTTTTGCGGTTTCGGTGCTGTTATGGCTGCTTTCTAATTTCGGCATACACGGCTATACCGCCCGTACGGATGAAAGTTTTTTATATTATATCGGCAGCGGTATAAAATATCTTTTCGTTCCGCTCGGTTTCGGCAACTGGCAGGCGTCGGTGTCTGTGCTTTCGGGTTTTCTTGCCAAGGAAGCGGTTATAGAAACGCTTGAAGTGATTTCGCACGATGCGGGTTCGCTTTTCAGCAACGGATTTTCGGCTTATGCGTTCATGGCGTTCATCTTATTGTCACCGCCTTGCGCTGCGAGCATAGCACAGGCAAAGAGAGAACTTGTCGGTTTTAAAAAACTGCTGCTGATGCTTGCGGTGCAAACGGGGTGCGCTTATGTTGTTGCGCTGGCGATCAACGTTGCGGGTTATGTTTTTACGCTGCACGGCAGCTTGATTTTTATTATTGTTTGCGTTATAATAACAGCGGCGATAACTGTCGGCGCGCTGATAAAAACGTTAAAATACGGCTGCGGGAACTGTACTGCCTGCGGCAAAGGAGAAAAGAAATGTCACGGAAAATCAAAACGCAATACGACTTTATGAGAGAAGCAGACGATAAGGAAGAGGACGCAATGTTTCCGGAAGAGTGGGCTGACGGGCGCGACAAAACTTCCAAGGAAAAATATTTCGAGTATTATGACGATATAAAGACCACTCCGAAAGACGATTGGTAAAGATTTTTTTATTTTTTCCGCAATGCGTATTGTATTTATGCGGCAAATAACAGCGCTTAAAGCATAATCTTAAAAGTTTTATATTTATTTTTTCCGCAAATTACTGTGTGTTTTTTCAGATGCGGCTTTAATGAAACGGCGGATTTTCCGTCGGATTCTGCGGCGCGGCAAAATGCCGCGCTTTTTAATTTGCCTGCTGTTTTTTGCAAAGCGCATATTAAGGCAGATATTGATTTTGCCGTAAAATTGTGGTATAATCTGAACATATCTTTAACGGAGAACCATTATGACCCTGAAGACGGCTGAGAAAAAACATTTCGGACTTATTAAATCGCTGTACAAAACGGCCTTTCCGAAAGACGAGAGAGCGCCTTTCTTTTTTATTAAACGGCGTTACCTGCAAGGGCGCGCGGATCTGCTGGCTGCGTTTGACGGCGATAAATTTACGGGATTTTGTTATATTGTGTGTCATGGCGATTTTGCATATCTTTTTTACCTGGCGGTGGAGGAAAATCTTCGCGGGAAAGGCACGGGGAGCGGCATAATATCTCTTGTCAAAGAGAAATATGCCGGCAAAACAATTTTTCTTGCCAGAGAACCGCTCGATAAAGACGCCGAAAATTACGGACAGCGGGTATCGAGAAGGGCTTTTTATTTGAAAAACGGTTTTGAGGACACGGGGCTGCAATTGAAAGAAGCCGGCGTTGTTTACGATGTGATGACCATTGGCGGCGGTATTACCGCGAAAGATTACGAAACGCTTATCCGCTTTTGGGCGGGAGATTTTGTTATGCGTCTGGCAGACATGCGCATTGTGGAAAAAACAGCCCATCCCGAAAGCGAAAAATTTAACCGAAACGGTAGGACTGAAATAAAGTAATATTCTCCGAACCCCTTTGCTGTTCGGTTTTAAATCTGTTCGGACAACGCGCAATACAATCTGAAATCTGTATTTTGTATTTGTGCGTTGAAAGCGCGGGATATTTACCCGCGTTTTTTTAAAACAGCGCAAAAGAGTTTTATTCCTGTATATTTTACACTATATTATATAAAAATACATATATATTAAACAAAGTAGGGCAAAATTTCTTAAAAGTAAATAGAAAAAAAACAAACCCTTGAAAATGCCGGAATAAAGTAGTAAAATATAGCCGCCGAATAAAGAAACGGCGCATTATTTTACAAACATCATCAAGCGGAGGATATATCAATGATCAAAATAGCACAGTTCGGAGAGGGTAATTTTTTAAGAACGTTTGCCGACTATTATTTCGATTGTCTGAATGACGAAAACGACGTTTATCGCGTCAGTATTATCAAGCCGATAACCTACGGCAATCTCGATAAATTCGTAAAACAAAACAATCGTTATCACGTTGTTTTGCGCGGCGTGGAAGACGGTAAACCCGTGGAAAAGGTGAGGAAAATTAACGTTGTCGAGCGTGCCGTGTCGCCTTTTGACGATATGGCCGCATATCTTGCGATAGCCGTCGATCCAGAGCTTAAAATAATAGTTTCCAACACTACGGAGGCGGGTATATGTTTTAATGCCGGCGACAGGTTCGACGATTTTGAAGGAATAACTTATCCCGCAAAATTGACCAAATTCCTGCTTGAAAGATTTAACGCGGGGCTGGACGGCGTCTATCTTATGCCGGTGGAACTGATCGAAAACAATGCGGACGAGCTTAAAAAATGCGTGGATAAATATATAGAGCTGTGGAATCTGCCGCAAACGTTCAGGGAGTGGAACAAAAAAGAAAATTTCTACTGCAATACTCTTGTCGACAGGATAGTTTCAGGTTATCCCAAAACCGAAGAAGACGTAAGGCACATTGAAAACCTTATCGGCGAAAACGACGGGTTGGTTTCGATAGGCGAGCCTTTCGGACTTTGGGCCGTAGAGAAAAAAGGCAATATCGCAGATTATATTAAAGAAGGGGTACACGGCATCGAAGTTGTGCTTACGGACGATATAGACTATTACAAAAAAAGAAAGGTGCGCGTGCTCAACGGAAGCCATACAAACATTGTTCCCGCAGGGCTGTGGGAAGGAGCCGTTACAGTTTATGACTGCATGAAGGACGCCAAACTTTCCGGATTTTTGCTGAGCGCGCTCGAAGACGAAATAGTGCCGTTCGTGTCCGACGATATTGCGGCTACAAAGGTTTTTGCGGACAGCATTCTCGGCAGATTTTCAAATCCGTATCTGAATCACCTTCTTACAAGCATCAGTTTAAACAGCATTTCCAAGTGGAAAGCGAGAGTGCTGCCGAGCTTTAAAGATTATTACGCCGCTCACGGAAAAATTCCCGTCCGTCTGACAATCGGTTTTTCGTATCTCATGAAACTTTATTCTTCCGTTAAAGAAGAAGGCGGCAGATATTACGTGAATCTTCCTTCGAGAAAAATAGAGCTTATAGACGATAAGCCTTATCTCGAATACTTTGCGCACGGCAACAGTGCGGAAAATTTCATGAAGGACGTAACGGTATGGGGAGAAGACCTCACACAATATAAAGATTTTCTCAATACGGTAAAGGAAAATCTAAAAACGCTTGACAGCGGAAAAAGTCTTATATAAAATATAAGGAAACGGCTATGAATAAAACAAGCGTCACAATAAACCCGAAAGACAATGTTGCCGTTGAACTTGCAGGAAACGGCGAAATACCCGCAGGGCATAAATTTGCCGTGCGCGAAATAAAGAAGGGAGAATACGTCGTCAAATACGGCGAAATCATCGGCAGAGCAACCTGTGATATTCACAAAGGCGAATGGGTGCACACGCACAACGTAAAATCTCATCTCGATGAAGATCCCGTCTATGAATATAATTATTCGGCTGAGTCCGTGAGCCCTGTAAAGGGCTCGTTCATGGGATTTAAGCGCGAGTGCGGAAACGCCGGAATAAGAAATGAAATATATATAATTCCCACCGTCGGTTGCGTTAACAACGTCTGCAAAATTCTCGAAGAAAAAGCGCAGGCGTTCATTAAAGGCAGCATTGACGGGATATTTTCTCTGCCCCATCAGTTCGGTTGCAGTCAGTTGGGGGAGGACAACGCCAATATAAAAAAACTGCTTTGTTCGGTTGCATTGAACCCCAACGCCAGCTACGTTCTTTTTGTAGGGCTGGGGTGCGAGAATAACGGACTTGAGGGCATAAAAGAATATCTTGCGCCTTTCAAGAGAAACAACATAGCTTTTTTCAACTGTCAGAGCGTGGAAGACGAGATTGCGTTCGGATCGGAAATATTAAAAGATTTTGCGGACAAGGCGGCGGTTTTGCGGCGTGAGGAAGTTTCTCTCGAAGAGCTGTGCATAGGTCTTAAATGCGGCGGGTCGGACGGCTATTCTGGGCTGACGGCAAACCCGCTTGTCGGCAGGATAACCGACAGAATAGTGGCCGCGGGCGGCAGCGCGGTTCTCACCGAAGTACCGGAAATGTTCGGCGCAGAACAGCTTTTGATGAATAAATGCGAAAGCGAAAAGGTCTTTGAAGATTATAAAAATATGATTGTAAATTTCAAAGATTACTATAAATCAAACGGTTTTCCGGTTTATGAAAATCCCAGCCCGGGAAATAAAAAGGGCGGCATAACCACTCTCGAAGAAAAATCGCTCGGCTGTGTGGAAAAAGCAGGAAAAACAAAGATAGTTGATGTATTAAATTACGGCGAAACGGTCAGAAAACGCGGCGTAAGCGCACTGAACGCTCCGGGAAACGATCTGATCGCCGCAACGGCGCTTGCCGCCGCGGGCTGTCAGATAGTGCTTTTTACGACCGGCAGGGGCACGCCTTTTTCAACTTTTGTGCCGACCATGAAAATCGCTTCCAACGGCAATCTTGCCGCATTTAAAAAGAATTGGATAGATTTCAACGCTTTCGGTATGGACGAGAAGGGGCTTTACGATCTGCTTATTGCAACGTGCGACGGGAAGTATGAATGCAAAAGCGAAAAAACGCGGGAGATCGCATTTTATAAAACAGGCGTCACCTTGTAAGGTATACCGCATGTAAAAGACTTGCGGTTAATAATATATTATGAACAACGTTAAAATTTTTTCAGACCGCAAAGTCAAAAGAACCGTTTTCGCCATTATCATAACCGTGGCGGCGGCAATAGTATCTTCTCTTGCACTGCACGTATTCGTATATCCTTCGGAATTCGTTCCTCTGGGATTGGAAGCCATAGTTACCATGCTGCAAAAACTGACGGGGTTAAACGCAGGCTGGTTCAATCTGATACTGAATCTTCCGTTGATAATATACGCGCTGTTCAGGCTGAATAAAAAATATGTGGCGTATACGCTCGTGTTCACGGTCGTTTCCTCTGTTTTGATTATCGTTTGGCAGGCGATAGGTTTTCCGCAGTATGTCACTGTCAACGAAAGGTTGCTTGCCGCTGTTTTTTCGGGCATCATGCTGGGTACGAGAACGGGATTTATGCTGAGAATAGGCGCGTCTACCGGTGGGGCGGACATTATTGCCGCGATGATTCAGAAAAAAATGCCGCATATCAACGTGGAAAGAATAATAAGCGTCATATGCCTTGTTATCATAGCTTGTTCGTACTTCGTATATAACGATTTCAACTGTATCCTGCTCGGCGTGGTGCAAATGTTCATTTCAGAAAGAGCAACGTCGATGATCATGAAAGACACGCGCCATGCCATAGAAGTGAAAATAATCACCAAGCACCCGGAAGAAATAAGAGAAGACATTATAAATAATCTGCGCCACGGAGCGACGGTCATCGAAAGCCGCGGAATGTATACGGGCGATGAAAATTCCATCATACTTTCTGTCCTGAATCTTTATCAGCTGTCGGATCTTTTCAATCTTGTCAAAAAGTATCCCGATACGTTTGTTTATTATACGGAAGCGCAGGGTGTATACGGAAATTTCAGACGTTTTAAAGACGAGGACGTCAAATAAAAAGGAGTTTTTCCATGAGTTATATTAAAGATGATTTTCTGCTTGAAAACAAAACGGCGAAGTATCTTTACGATACTTATGCCGCAGAAATGCCTGTATTTGATTATCACTGCCATTTGCCCGAAAAGGAAATTTTCGAGAATAAAGAGTTTAAAAATATTTTTGAAGTGTGGCTCAAAGGCGACCATTACAAATGGCGGCTTATGCGCAACTACGGCGTCAGTGAAGAGTATATAACCGGGGACAAGCCGGATAAGGAAAAATTTATAACATACTGCACAGTGCTGGGGACGGCGTTCGGCAATCCGCTCTATCATTGGTCTCAGATTGAACTGAAAGAGTTTTTTAACTGCGAACTCGAAATAAACGCCGAAAATGCCGAACAGATCTGGGACTGGTGCAACGAATTCATAAAAATAAACAAGATCACGCCGCAGAAACTTATAGAGCAGTCGCGCGTAAGATATATATTTACCACCAATGAAGTGTTTGACGACACATCGATATTCGTTAAAATAGCAGAAAAGGGTTTCGGCTTCAAAGTTATTCCGGCTTTCCGGGCCGATAAAATAATGAATATAGAAGCTGAAAAATATAACGACTTCGTTGATTTGCTGCAAAGCGTTACTTTTGCCGTGAACAATCTTACGGATCTTGAAAAAGCCCTTAAAGTACGTCTGGAAGAGTTTATGAAAGTGGGCACCGTTGCAAGCGATATTGCGCTCGAACGCGTGTGCGAAATATCCGACAGGGCGGAAGCGGAAGCGGTATTTTTAAAACGCAGGGGCGGAGAACGCGTCAGTGAGAAAGAAACAGAAATTTTCAAGGGATATTTGACGTATTTTCTGATGAAAATGTATGCCGAACACGGCATCAGAACCGAACTGCACGTGGGCGCCATGCGCAACAATAACACCGAAATGTTCGTCAAACTCGGTCTTGACGCCGGTTTTGACAGTATTTCGCAGGATGACAGTATAAAAAATATGTCGCGTCTTTTCGACAGGCTGAACAGCGAAAAGGCGCTGCCATGTACGGTGGTATTTAACTTAAATCCCAAAATGAATGCGGAAATCATGACGCTTATCGGAAGTTTCCAATCTTCTGAAGCCAGGGGTAAACTGCAATACGGCCCCGCATGGTGGTTTCTCGACAATAAAGTCGGGATGCAAAAGCATCTGGATGATTTGACGGCAACGGGACATATAGGCGCGTTTATAGGAATGCTGACGGACAGCAGATCTTTTCTTTCATATCCCAGACATCATTATTTCAGAAGGATTTTATGCAATTATCTGGGAACGTTGATTGAGAAAGGGGAGATGACGTCGGATATGAAAACGGTAGGAAAAGTTATAACCGACGTGTGTTACTGCAATGCAATAAAATATTTCGGAGTAAAATAGAATGGACAGAATTATACCGGTAGTTGTTATTAAAGAGCCAGAACAAACCGTGCCGATGCTTTCGGCGCTTAAAGAAGGCGGCATAAATTGCGCGGAAATTACTTTCCGCACTGCCTGTGCGGAGGACGCAATAAAAATTGCCGTCGGAAATTTCCCCGACATGAACGTGGGAGCGGGAACGGTCATCAATGCGGAACAGGCGGAAAAAGCGTATGCCGCGGGAGCGAAATTCATTGTTTCGCCCGGGCTTTCCGAAGAAGTTGCGGCGTTCTGCAAGGAAAAAAATCTCGATTATTTCCCCGGATGCGTCACTCCTACGGAGATCATGAAAGCCATATCTCTCGGAATAAATATCGTCAAATTTTTCCCCGCTAACGTCTATGGCGGACTTAAAGCGTTAAAAGCGCTTTCTGCGCCGTTCCCGCAGATAAAGTTTATACCTACCGGCGGAGTGGATCTTACAAATCTTTCGGAATTTCTGTCCTTTGAAAAAATTTACGCCGTCGGCGGAAGTTTTATGATGAAGGGCGATATAGTTAAAAATTGCAAGGAGATAATGAAACTTTTATGAAAGTTATAACGTTCGGCGAACTTATGCTTCGTCTTGCCCCCGAAAACTATCTGAGATTTGTGCAGAGCGATAAATACGAGGCGACCTTCGGCGGCGCGGAAGCCAACGTCGCTGTGTCGCTTGCCAATTACGGCGAGGATGTTGCCTTCGTTACCAAACTTCCCGATCACGAAATCGGGCAGGCGGCAGTCAATTCTTTGAGAAAATTCGGCGTTGATACTTCGTTGATTGTCCGCGGCGGCGACAGAGTAGGTATTTATTATTGCGAGAAGGGTGCCAGTCAGCGTCCCAGCAAGGTCATTTACGACAGAGCGGGAAGCGCGATAGCAACTGCCCGGGCAAGCGATTTTAATTGGGCGAAAATATTCAAAGGCGCGGACTGGTTTCATTTTACGGGGATAACGCCTGCTCTTTCCGACAGCATGGCAAAAATCTGTTTAACTGCCGCAAAAGAAGCCAAAAAACGCAACGTGACCGTATCGTGCGATCTTAATTTCAGAAAAAAACTGTGGAGCAAGGAAAAGGCCGGCGCAGTGATGGGCGAGATATGTTCTTACGTGGATTACTGCATTGCCAATGAGGAGGACGCGAAGGACGTGTTCGGTATAGAAGCGGACAATACGGATATAAACAGCGGCAAACTGGACAAGGAAGGTTATATTTCCGTGGCGAAAAAACTTACCGATATGTTCGGATTCAAAGGGGTGGCGATAACTTTGCGCGAAAGTCTTTCCGCAAACGATAACAATTGGAGCGGCATGCTTTATAGCGGCGGAAATGCATATTTTTCAAAAAAATACGCCATGCATATAGTGGACCGCGTAGGCGGCGGAGATTCTTTCGGCGGCGGACTTATATATTCGCTCAGAAAAGGATATGACGCCCAAAAAGTGATTGAGTTTGCAGTTGCGGCAAGCTGTTTGAAACACAGCATAGAAGGCGACTATAATGCCGTTTCCGTCAAAGAAGTGGAAACACTTGCGGGGGGCAACGCTTCCGGAAGAGTGCAGCGGTAATGTCGATCGCGGGTATCTTTGCCGAGATACTGTATGTTTCTGAATAGACAGCGATATTTTTAATTATTTCGCCGGTAAAGGCATCATTAAAAGATTGAGTAAAAAGAAAATTACGGCAAGTCTGCTCGGGCTTGCCTTTTTTTCATTTTCGACCAGCATATAAATCCGTATATATCGTTTACCAGAAAAGCGGTAAAGCACGTTGCTACGGAAATATATCTCACATCGGTCTGAATTGCCGCCGCAGTCCAAAGGACAATCAGAATTATATCGTTTGTCGCATATCCGAGCGCGTAAAATTCGCTTCGCCTGAAAGTAAGGTATACCGCTGCAAAACTCGTCGTAACGGATATAGTGCTCGGAATGATGTTTGCAGTACCGAGAGATTTTAAAATAAAATAGAATGCCGCGGTTACCGCCAAAGCAAGAATACCCGCAAAAATAAATTCGGATTTTTTCAGTTTATTCACTTCGACTTCCGATCTGTTGCCCTGATACGGATGTTTTAACCAGGAAATAAGAGCAAAGAGCGCCATCGGCGCAGTCATCCCGGCGTATGTGATCATTTCTCCGTAATAAGCGGTTTGGTATGAAATTATACTGTAAAGTATGCTGAATACGATAACCAGCAGCTGTCCCAAAGGATTGCCTTTGGCGCAGAATATCAGGGAAACTACCCCCACAAGCGACGCCGCAAGGGTAAGCGGATTTTGGCGGTCGAACAAAATGTAAGTTATTATTATTGCCGCGGCGGAAACTGTCAGCAGAGCAATTTCGCCTTTTGTGAAACGAAAACCAAAAAAATTTTTTTTCATATATTTTTCCAAAAAATAAGCATCCGCGAACACGTCTTCCAAGACCTAACGACGTGCAAACGAATGCATAAGCATCTTACTACCCGGTGGCAGCATAATTTTTGTATAATATATCAAAAAAAACGAGCGATGTCAATCATTTGAAAGACACACGGAAAAAATTTTGTATCGCACGGTAAAATTTCAGTCCGTCTGCCCGAGAAAATCCGAACTCGGCAAATGAGCTCAGAAAAGACCTGATTTTTACAAAATCCGCAATGCTGTCATAAATAAAAAATTCACGCAAAAAGGCAACACGTTGCATTTTTAAAAAGCCGCATTTTTTGTTATTTTATTTTTACTTCGTCGTTGCGGTATTGCAGAGGCGAGCGGTTGGCTTCTTTTTTGAACATGATCCCGAAATATTTTGCAGACGAAAAGCCCAATTGTTTTGCGATAGCGGCAACGGGCTTATTTGTTTCGCGAAGAAGATATTTGGCTTCGGACAGGCGGAGATTCAGCTGATAGGAAATTATTGAACAGCGCATATTATTATAAAAGCACTTGCAAAGCCAGGTTTTGGAAACGTAGAACATACGGCACAGGTCGTCGAGAGATATTTTTTCGGTATAATGCTTTTGCAGATATTCGATAACTTTTAAGGTTATGGGGTGAGTGACGGCGGTGTTCTGCGTGCGCGCAACAGGCTTTAAATAGTCGGTCAAATTTTCGCTTATAAGGTATAAAAGATGCCCGAGCAGCAAAGAAGTGTTGATGTTTTTATGTTTTGCCGCCGAAGCATCGATTTCGGAAAGACGGTTCAGAATTCCCACTATCTCGCGCCAGGAACGGTCGGAAAAAGTAAATACGCATTTTTCGGAAAGTTCGCTCAAAAATTCTGCCTGATAAGGGGCAACATAGTCGGGTGAGATGCATAAAAGTATGCGTCGGTAGGGACCGCCTTCGAATTTGTGCAGAACGTAGGGGGCTGTGACAACCATTGTGCCTTGCTCTATATTGAACAGCTGTGATTTTAAAATAACCGATTTGCTTCCCTTTATCAGGAAATAAAGCTCGAAATATTCGTGGCTGTGCAGATTCGGCATATTATATAACCGACTTTCGGTTTCCTCGATCATAAAATAATGCATAAACCATTCCTCTTGTTTTTGAATTTAATATATATGATATTTTAATATATATTCTATATTTTGTCAATCGAAAAATTTTTGTAAAAGCAGCGCGGTTAAAGTGTTGCGCGATTAATAAATATCGCATGAAAATATTTTTTTACAGCGCTGAACACCGATTAATCGGACTGCACTTTCAATGCTTTAAAATTGTTGTTTATTTATATATTGCCGCTGCAAATGATATGTTCTATTACGCGGAAATTAAAAAAACGGTCATAAAGAAACAGCCTCCGGAGTATAAATAATTGAAAGTTATTGACATTTAAAGGCTGAAAAACGTTTGATTTTGTTGATAACCCCGGCAAATAAAGCAACTTATTAACAATTCAACTTTTATAAAGGAATTATATGGTGTATTTGAAAAAACGCAGTCTTATAGTAATTGCTGTTCTGCTAATAACCGCACTGACGTTTGCGCTGTGTTTCGGTGCGCTGTCGTCTCATCCCGTGGGCAGCGCCGACGTTACAGTTGCCAAAATAGTTCTTGATGCAGGTCACGGCGGCATTGACGGCGGCGTGGTAGGCGTCAGAACGGGAGTGAGAGAGAGCGAGCTTAATCTGAAAGTGGTAAAAAAACTTGAACGCTATCTGGTCGATGCCGGAATGGCGACGGTTCTTACACGCAGTACCGATGCGGGGCTTTACGGTGTTGCGGGCGGCAACTTAAAGCGCAGAGATATGGAAAAGCGGAGGGATATAATAAACGGTGCATCGCCGACTCTTGTAGTAAGCGTGCATATGAACAAATACAGTCTGTCTACCCGCCGCGGCGCACAGGTTTTTTATAAACCGGGGGACGACAATGCCGAAACTCTCGCTTCCTGCGTGCAGAAAAGCTTCAACGATATGGAAGAAGCCGTGAGGGAATGCTCTCCGCTGACCGGCGACTATTATATACTGAATTGTTCCGATTATCCGTCGATAATTGCCGAATGCGGGTTTTTATCGAATCCGGAAGATGAGGCGCTGCTTGTTACCGATGAATATCAAGACGCAGTCGCCTATGCCATTTTCAAAGGAATTGTCAATTATCTGTCTGAAACGTCGTTTGAATTTTTTGACTGATAAATCACGGTTAAAGTTTTGCCCGATTTGCGAAATATCGGGCTTTTTTATTGTTTTTTGGGCAAAAATAATGTATAATAAATGAAGCGATACAGCATAGCGGTTTAAGCCGCGGGCGAAATGTTTCGGGGGTGCTTTTTTGTTTCGGTTGGGCGATAAACTTGATATTACGCGGGTAAACAGCATAAATCCCGTGGTGCTCGCTTTTGTGGGAGACGCCGTCTATTCTCTTTTTGTC
The DNA here is from genome assembly GCA_959605945.1 of uncultured Clostridia bacterium. Classification (GTDB taxonomy): domain Bacteria; phylum Bacillota; class Clostridia; order Christensenellales; family Borkfalkiaceae; genus UBA1259. The sequence goes on from CAUHGY010000011.1 coordinate 29,751, forward strand.
AGGGAAAAGCTGGTGTTCGGCTGTGACTTTAAGACGGGGGAACTTAACAAACTTACCACCGCGCAGGTAAAAGCCACGGCGCAGGCAGGTTTCGTTAAAGAAATCATGCCCCTTTTAACGGAAGAAGAAACGGCTGTTTTTAAAAGAGGCCGCAATGCAAAAAAAACCGCCAAAGCCAAAAACGCATCTGTTGCGGATTATAATATGTCGACGGGCTTTGAAGCGCTTTTGGGCTATCTTTATGTGCTCGGCAGACACGAAAGGCTTAATTTTTTACTAAACAAAGGAATTACAGATGAAAATTGAAGGAAGAAACGCCGTTTACGAACTTTTGAAAACGGATAAAAAAATAGACAAAGTCATGGTTCAGAGAGATCTGAAAGACGAAGCCGGAAAAAGGCTTTTAAATGTTTTGCGGTCTAACCGCGTAAAGATACAGACCGTAGATAAATTTGTCATCGATAAGGAGAGCGAAAGCAAGCGCAGCCAGGGATTTATTGCTTTTGTTTCCGATTATAAATATTTTGAACCGGAGGATATTCTTGCTGCCTGCGAGGGGAAAGACGGGTTTATAGTAATTTTGAACGAAGTAATGGACCCGCACAATCTCGGCAGCATAATCCGCGTCTGCGAGTGTGCCGGAGTGGACGGCATTCTTATCGGCAAAGACAGAAGCGCATCCGTTACGGATACGGTAATGAGAGTTTCCGAAGGGGCGGTAAATCACGTGAAAATAGCAAAAGTTACCAACATAAACACCGCGATTGACACTCTCAAATCGCACGGCTATTGGGTTTACGGCGCCGAGAGCGACGGAGAGAGTATGTATAAGGCGGATCTGACCGGTAAACTTTGCCTTGTTATCGGCGGGGAGGACAGCGGAGTGAAAAAACTTACAAAAAGCAAGTGCGACGGCATAATATCCATTCCGATGTTCGGCAAAATCAATTCTTTGAACGCTTCGGTAGCCTGCGGGGTGGCGGTCTATGAAGCAGTGCGTCAGCGCCTGAATAAAATGTCCGGCAAGTGAAGATGAACAATAAAACTGACGAAGAACTGGTGGCGCTCGCCCAGAAAAACGACGCTGAAGCAATAGAGACTTTAATAGAGCGGTATAAAGGCGCGGTCAAGGCGCTGACGAGATCGTTTTATTTAAGCGGCGGGGATTCCGAGGACCTTATCCAGGAAGGCATGGTAGGGATATTTAAAGCCATTGCCACTTATAACGGCAAATCAAGCTTTAAGAATTATGTTTTCGCATGTGTGAAAAACAATGTATTGAGCGCCGTCAAAAAAGACGGCAGCAATAAAAATCTGCCGCTCAGAAATTACATATCGCTGTCGGACGGCGGAGAGACCGACAAGGCGGATATCGTCATTTCCGGCGGACCGGATCCCGAGACCGATTATATAAACAGGGAATCCGAAAAAGAACTTAAAATCAGCATAAAAAACATGCTCAGCGATATGGAATATAAAATACTGACGCTGTATCTTCAGGGTTTTTCTTATTCGGAGATAGGCGCGGCGATCGGTAAAACGTCGAAATCGGCGGATAACGCCATTCAGCGGATACGTAAAAAAGTCGTCAAAACGCTCGGCGGCATATATTAAAGGAGAAATTAAATGGCATATCTGGCGCTGTACAGAAAATATCGTCCGGAAACTTTCGATAAACTGATAGGTCAGGATCATATAGTAAAAACGCTCGTCAATCAGATAGAGAGCGGCAGGCTGGGGCACGCTTATCTTTTTACCGGGTCTCGCGGCACAGGGAAGACGTCTGCCGCTAAAATTTTTGCAAAGGCTATAAATTGTCAGTCACCGGTAAACGGTTCGCCGTGCGGGCATTGCGAAGCGTGCAGGGCGCTTTCCGATCCTTCTAATATAGACGTGATCGAAATTGACGCGGCTTCAAACAACGGGGTTAACGAAATCAGGGAGCTGCGCGAGAAAGTGCAGTATCCGCCGGTTTCCTGCGCTTATAAAGTGTATATAGTAGACGAAGTGCACATGCTTACGGGCGCGGCGTTCAATGCTCTTTTAAAAACGCTCGAAGAACCGCCTCGCCATGCGGTTTTTATCCTTGCGACTACGGAAGTGCACAAAATTCCCGCAACCATACTTTCCAGGTGCATGCGATTTGATTTCCGCCTTATACCCGCTGCACGCATTGCCCGATTGATAGCGAATATCTATGACGAGACAGGCAAAGAATATGACAAAGAAGCGGTGCTCGCAATTGCCGCAGCCGGGGAAGGCAGTATAAGAGATGCGCTTTCTATTGCCGATATTGCACTTTCTTACGGAAAAGGCAAACTCACGTATGACGACGTTATGGATATAATAGGCTCGTCGAATTCGGAAATTCTTCTTGATTTCGTAAAAGATATGCTTGACGGCGATACAGGCGGCGTACTGGATACGGTAAATAAAATGTCATCGCTTGGAAAAAGCATGGGAATGCTTATTAAAGACGTTTCCGCGGTGCTGAGAAACCTTATTGTCGTAAGAACCTGTTCCGATCCGAATTCCGTTCTTTCCCTTCCGGAAGATAAATTCGCCGCGCTCAGAAGAGTCGCGGAGGGGGCGGAGTGTGAAAGGCTGTTAAGGATGCTCGATATTTTTTCCGATGCCGAAAATAATTTGAAATATACCAATCATCCGCGTATTGTTTTCGAGACTGCCGCAGTCAAGGCGGCACGGCCGTCGGCAGATTACGACATTTCCGCACTGCTTGCACGTGTAAAAGAGCTTGAAAACAAAGTGCAAAAGCTTACGGAAGCCTTAGACGGGGCGAATAAGCCGTATTTGCGCAGTACTGCCGATGACAGTGCATTGTCTTCGGGAAATAATACGGAAACCGATAACGGCAAAGCTTTGAGCGGCAACAGTAAAATTTCGTCGGAAAATACGGAAAAATCCGCGGAAGCGCCTGCATTGACGGCTGTTCGGGAGGGCGGTTACGGCGAATCGGCAGATTCGGTTAAAAACGGCGGTTCCGTTAAAAAATCGGTGCAGTCTGTCAGTTCGGAGCAGCTTAAGGGCATACTCTTATATAATTTGCGCAACAACGACAACGAGATGCTATGGAACGTGATGCAGTCAGTCGGGGTGGAAGCGAGCGGCAACGTGATAACGCTTACGGCAGAATCAAGCGGAGATGCCGAACTTCTTGATATGTACGACAATAAAAACTGCATAGAGGAAGCGCTTTCGGAATTTTTGCCGTTTGAGCTGCAGATAAGAGTTTCTCCCACAGAAAAGAAACTTGAAGAAATTGACGAAGAAACCGAAAAGGTAAAGAAAATTTTCGGTGACGATATAGTGATAGTAAAAGATTAAAAAGGAGATTTGTTATGGCAGGATACAGAGGCGGTTTCGGCGGCTTTGGCGGCTTTGGCGGCGGCGGAAACCAGATGCAGAATTTGATGAAACAGGCGCAGAAAATGCAGGAACAGATGCAGAAAGCGCAGGAAGAACTCGAAGAACTTGAAGTTGAAGGTACCGCCGGCGGCGGACTTGTGAAAGTCGTCATGACGGCTAAGAAAGTAGTTACGGGCATCACCATCAATCCGGATGCGGTCGATACGGAAGACATTACTATGCTTGAAGATCTGCTCGTTGCCGCGCTCAACGACGGATACTCCAAAGCAGATAAAGTTTATGCCGAAAAGATGGGTGCTTTCGGGGGACTCGGCTTATAAAATGAAAGTTTATATAGAGCCTATCGGCAGACTTATAAACGAATTTTCGAAATTGCCGGGCGTCGGCGCCAAGACTGCTCAGCGCTTTGCTTACCGCGTAGTCAATATGACGGAAGAGGAAGCGCGTAATTTTGCCGACGCCGTGATGAACGTAAAAAAAAGCGTGCATTACTGTAAGATCTGCGGAAATTTTTCTGAAAGCGACATATGCGATGTGTGCCGCACGCGTTCTTCCGATACCATTTGCGTGGTGAAGGAACCAAAAGACGTGATCGCAATTGAAAAACTCAATGAGTTTGACGGGGTTTATCATGTGCTTCACGGAACAATTTCGCCTTTGAACGGTACAGGGCCCGATGATATAAATATAAAAGGTTTGCTGGACCGCATCTCAAAAGGCGGGGTAAAGGAAGTTATTTTGGCAACTAATCCCGACGTGGAAGGTGAAGCCACTGCAATGTATATTACCGGGCTCATAAAGCCGTTGGGAATAAAGGTGACGCGTATTGCCCACGGCATTCCGGTGGGAACGGATCTCGAATATGCTGACGAAGTAAGCCTTGCCCGCGCGTTTGTGGAAAGAAAAACGCTTTGAGCAGGATATCGTAATAATTACAAGTATGTTATTATTAACCGCTATATTATTAAAACCGCTCCTGCGGGCTTTTGCAAAAGCCCGCAGGAG
>CAUHGY010000012.1 GCA_959605945.1 uncultured Clostridia bacterium
CCGCAGGAGCGGTTTTTTATATTTTTATTAATTGCGTTGCAAAACATTCGATTTAAAGTTTTCAGCGGCCTGCCGCATCATCGTAAAGTTTGATCAATCCGGCGGCGCATTCCTTTATCTTATCCTGCAATTCCTTGGGGCTTAAAACCTTTATGCCGTCGCCGTAGCCCATAATTTTGGAAACAAGACCGTCGTCGTACGGCAGTTTTATGCGTGCTATATATTTATCGCGCTCTGAATGCACGTTTTCTATACCAAGCCATTCTTCGGCATCGGAAAGACATTTCGGCGATATTTCAAGAACTACGTCGCGTGCGGCCGTGTTGTTGTGCCAAAAATCAAGAGGAAGCTCTTGCCGTGAAATATCCTGTCTGATAAAAGCGGAATCAAGCACTGCGGCCCGCTCTATTCTTCCCGTTTTGAAAAAACGGAAAGTTTTTCTTAAATTACAATAGGCATAGACATACCATAGTCCCTGTTTGAATACGATCAGATAGGGATCTATTACGCGTTCGGTGACTTTACCGGAACGGTCGTGATAGCGAATAAACAGCTGTTTTTTGTCTTCAATGCATTGTTTTATCACCAGCAGTTTGCTTTTATATCCCTGGGCGTCGCCCCACGGTCCGCCGTCGATGATCAGATTTCCGCTCTTAATGTCGAAGCCGCTGAATTCGTTTTTGACGGTAGCTTTAAGTTTCATGATTGCGGAGTCAAGAACCTTGTCCGGGACGCCTTCGGTAATGGCCGTAAGGGCTTTTATTACCTGTTCGAATTCGTTTACGGTCATAAAGGTAGAAGTTATTTTATATGTATCCATTATTCCGAAGCCGCCGTTTTGTCCCCGCAGGTGATAAATGGGAACGCCGGCGTTTTCGACGGCGGAAATATATCTGTATACCGAACGGCGGCTGACTCCGAATTTTTCGGCAAGATACGACGCCGTAACGCATTTTTTTGCCAGAAGTTCCATTAAAATTCCAAACATTATTTCAAATTTCATAATATTTCTTCTCCACGTAACATATTGTAAATAAAACCCTGCGGAAAAGTCAAATATTTTTAAGAAATTTTTGATATATGACAGGCGTCTGTCCAAAGTAAATGTTATTATGAAAACGTAAAACGAGGAAACACTATGTTTGAAAAGATTATCGAGTTATTTTTTGTAAAGAAAACCGTTGCCAAGCCGGCGTGCAGAACATTTCTCGGGAAAAAACGCGAGAGAAAAGTAACAGACCTTACAGCTGCCGTCAAAGAAAAAGCAAGGTCTGCCCGCGGCGGCGGAAAAACTTGTCTTTCCGAGTTTTTCGAAGGACTTAACGGGCTTAAAGTTTCAGCAAAAACGAAAATGGTATCGGCTGCGCTGTCCGGAATGCCCGGGCGTAAAGAACTTAATATTTCAGAGAGAACGGAAAGCGGAGTAACGGCCGTCAATTTATACAGTCGGCAAGAATACGCGAAATCTGGCGGCTTTTGTCTTTCACGGGATGTTTTTCGAAATTCCTCAAAAGATTAAACCTGTTGGCGTATGCGGCGTTTACGGCGAAAGTAAGCGATTCGTTAGTGAGTGCGTCTTGCGGCAGAACGGATGCCAGACCCAGCCGTTGAAAATAAGCGGCATTTAATATCTGGTCGCCGCGCGAAGCGCCCTTAGGCAGCGGTATCAGTACGCAGGGGAGTTTTAAACTGAGCAATTCAAAAAGAGCATTGGAGCCTGCCCGCGTGACGCATACGCTTGCAGCGGCAAATGCGTTTTCGATTTTTTTTATGAATTCGGCCTGAAAATAGCCGCGTTTGGGCGGGTTTTCAGTGAGATTGCCCTTGCCGCAGATATGAAGGACGTCGTACTTGGGGATGAGGTCGGGGAGAGCTGCCCTTAAAGCGTCGTTTAAAGCCTTTGCGCCGAGACTTCCTCCTATTACCAGCAGCACGGGTTTCTGGCCCGAGAAACCGAACGATTTAAGAGCGTCTTTTTTAGACGCGCCGTAAATGCTGTTTCTTATCGGCGAGCCGATATATTCGCCGTTTTTGATGTTTTTTGCCGTTTCGGGGAAAGAAGTAAGCACTTTTTTGCAAAGTCCGGATGTCAGCCTGTTGGCAAGACCCGCGGTATAGTCGCTTTCGTGCGCGATTACGGGTATTTTTCGCCTGTTCGCGGCAATTACCGTAGGAACGGAAACGTAGCCTCCCTTTGAAAATACGACGTCGGGCTTAAGTTCGTCGAGAATGTCGCCCGCTTTTTTTATTCCGGAAATTACTTTAAATGGAATAGCAAAATTTGCAACGGTGAACTTGCGGTTGAGCTTAGCGCACGGAACCGCGTAGTAGGGGAGTTCGTCGCCGATGATGTCTTTTTCGATGCCGTTTTCGCTGCCGATGTAGTAAATTTTATCGAAATCGTTTTTAATATAGGGCAGAACGGCAAGATGAGGCGTGCAGTGCCCCGCGCTTCCTCCGCCCGTCAGAACTATTGTCGCCATACAATATATATATGCGTAAAAAATATAAAGGGTATACGCTTTTTCGTCACTATCGAATTTTTTGAATTTAAAGCATAAAAAACGTTAATGTTGCAAACAGCAAAACAATCATAAATAAATTAAATGATTCAGAAAAACAGTTTGCGCAGTCATCTGAAAATATTTTAAAATTACAGCCCCCGATATATTTATCGGGGGCTGTAGGTTTATTCAGGATTATTCATCCTTTTCTTTTTTGTCGGGGTCGTCGGCTTTTTCATCCTTGCCTTCGCCGAAGTCCTGAACGTCGCCGTAAACATATTCGTCGGTAGGCTCGTCGTTTTCTTTTGCAGGCTCTTCGGGAACGTCGTCGACTTTTGCGGTGTATTCTTCGTCGCGGTCGTCTTCTTCGTAATCATCGTAAGAACGTTTGACGGGTTTGACTTTCTTTTCCTTCTTGTAACGGCTGGTTACTTTGAAGTGCGATTTAGCGTCGCTTGCATTAGCTTTACGTCTGCGTCTGATGTTTTTGACGAAAAGCATTATTATTGCCAGCACCAATGCAACCGCTAAGACGATGGAGGAGAACGAAAGCCAGAATGTTGAAGGATCTGTCTGTGCGGTACATCCGCTGCCGGTCGATGTGTCGTCATCCGAGGAATCGTTTGCATACGGATCGTTCGGAACGGGATCTAACGTGTTGAATACGGCATATATCGTAGTGGCGTTGTTTGCCCACACATAACTTGCATCGTAAGATACAAGTTTGTCGCTGTCGGTCTGTTCTCTGTTGTACTTTTCTTCCAGGGAAGAGAGAACTCTTCTGTAAAGAATGGCGTTATTCTGAATGGACGGGTCTTTCTGGAAGGCTTCGAACAGCACGCTTGAAGAAGAGGTGAACATTTCTTCAAACGACGTCGGTTCGCTGAATCCGCCGGAAGATGAAACGGAAACATCGTCGAAGAACACATAACCCTGAGACTGAGAGTTTTCGCCGCCGTCTCTTCCGCCGTTCCACATTTCAAGTCTGATGCCGGCAGCGGTGTTGCCGTTGGCGACATAGAATGTAAGGGTAGTCCAGCCGTCGTCATCCATCATAGAGGAGTCGACTTTGAACGATAATTCTTTGGTGACCGTCGTTCCCGGGGTTATATAATCGTAACCGTTGGTATTAGATGCAACTTCAAGCTGCATGACGGATTTATCTTCGACGTTTATCAGATAGATATATGCCTGTGCATTGCCGGTGACGCGTACGCGGAGAGAAATTTTCGCATAAGCACTTGCGGCAAGAGTAGTCTTGCTGCCGATATATCCGTAATGACCGGCTTCGCCGTTATAAATCATAAGAGGCTGAATTGAAGAATCGTCAACGCTTGTATAATCAAGCGCATCAGCAATGCCGTCGAGGCCGTTCAGTTTGGCGTATTCTGCAAGATATTTGCTGTTGATAAGACCTGCGTGGTTTATGCCGGTTATATCGCCGCTGCGCTCGTCCGTAACATAATTTTCGCTGTCTTTGATATAGATGTGATCGGCAACTATGCCCGTATAACCGTTTACGTTGGCAGGGAAGGAAGTTATTGTTCCTATATCGCTGGGCGCGGCCGACAGACTGTAAGTCGTTGAGTCGCTGTCTTCGGTATAGTCTGAATTCTTATCAGCATAAAGAGCGACTGTCTTGTCGGCTATAGAACCGAAAAGGGAATAGAAGTCGTAATTGAGAGTTATATCGTCGGTGTCTTCAAATTCGTCGTCTTTCACGTACTGATAGCTTTTTCCGCCGAAAACCGTCATATCGCTGATGATAACTTCACCGGAAGAGAAACCGTTTGCGGTTTTGATGTCGGTCACGTTTGCGGGACCCATAACTATCACAAGATAAAATTCTCTCACGGTAGTGTCGGTTTCTTCAGAGAAATTGTTTTTGACGAGTATATCGCATCTCGTTTTTTCGCCTGTTTCGGTAAATGTCGCTATATTTTCTGCAGGTTCGCGGAGCGCGTTGCCGTCGCCGCAGTCATAAAGATAAACGGTGATGCCGTTTGTATCAAACGCCGAAAGGTTGTTTTCGATATAGAAAGATACATATGCGTATCTCTGCGGAGCGGCTTTGAAAAGATCGCTTTTTACCGTAAGCGTATAACTCGCATTTTTGAGCGTTGCTTTTATATTGCCTCCGTCCGTCGTATGCGACGCAGCGCTGTTTTCCGCCCCGAGCACCGTCTGGCTGGTTACGCCGTTCTTTTCGGTCAAAGCACCCGTAGCGGCTGAGAGATCGACGGAAGAAATTGCGTTTTCTGCAGGATCCCAGTGTTCTTCGAGCGATGACGGAAGCGTCAGATCGTAGAGAAGATATTCGCTGCCTGAGGGGTAGTCTGCGGAAGAAATTTCGATTCTTTCATCAGAAGCATATTTGAAAGTTTTTGTGTTTGTTTTATTTTCGTCGGGGGAAGAGGGAAGTTCGGATTCTTCTATTTCTTCAAAGGTAACGTCGTCGAAATACGCCGTTCCTTCGCACAGATCCTGCGTATTCTGGCTGCCGTTTCCGAAACCGAGTCCCAGAACGACCTGCACGGTCGTGTCGAAATCTTCGTCGGCTTTTACGTATATGTTGTATTCCGTCCACTCTTCGTCTGTGATGCCGTAGAGAACGAAGTCGGCCTGGTTTGATGAATTGAAGGCATTTACGAGCCTGATGTTGGCGCCGTATTTACCGCTGCCTGCGAGATTTTCTGTCTTGACCCAGACCGATATTTTGCCGTAAGTTCCTTTTTCCAGCGTCACGGTCGTTGAAGACGTGGCTTTCTGCGCCGTACCTATTCCGTAAGGATAAGAACTGCCGGAGAGATAGTTGTTTATCATCAGCAGTTTCTGCGCGCCCGTTTCCGCGCCCGTTCTGCTGCCGGGGTTGGGGAACCCGGGCTTAACATAGCGTTCGATTATCCTTTTGTCGATTTCAGCCTGGATTTCGTCTTCGCTCGCGCCGTCGAAATCGGGATCCTCTTTGACTTCGGATTCGATTTCGTCAAGCACAGTGTCGGTGACGCCGAATTTATCCTTGCAATAATCGGCAAAATCATCGTCCTCGTAAAGGGTGTTCAACAGTTCGTCCCATTCCGAAGTGTTGACTATGCCCGAGCTGACTCTCGAAGAATACACCGAATTATCCGTGGCTATGGACCAGCCCGAAGGAGAAACCACGGGGAACTTGTCCGCCGTGAGCCCGTCGGTGCCGAATTCGAAAGAGCCGTTGGATATGGTGGCTTCGTCTGTCCAGGTCTTATCGTATTCGGTGTCATCGTCATTGTCCGATGACGTACTTCCGCACGCTGCGCCCATGGCAAGCGAAAAACACAGAAGAATGAGAAGAACCGTCATCCAAAACGGTCTTGATTTAAGTTTTCCGAAAATGCTGTTTCTGGTCATAATTCACCTTTTTAAGTTAGTATGATAGCCTTGTTTTATAAAAAATCCGACTTGTAGCCGATTATCATATATAAAGCATAAAGCCATTATATAGTATTTCGCTGTAAAAATCAACTGATAGAGACGGATAATTTTCCAAAAAATCAAAAACTTTCTTTTAGAAAATATTAAATTGCAAAAACTATCGTTATGTCAAAAAGCAAAAAACAAACGAGCCGCGCTTTCGACAGCGGCGAAAACGTGAAAAAAAGATGGTACTTTGCCGTTATGGCAGGGGCGCTCGCGGGGATTGCAAACGGCCTTTTCGGCGGAGGAGGAGGCATGATAATAGTACCTCTTCTGATCGCGCTTCTGAAATTTCCGCCGAAAGTTGCTCATGCAACCGCTATACTGATCATTCTCCCGCTTTCGGTACTGAGCGGTTTTTTCTATATTGCATTCGGAGAACTGCAGCCGTTTATGGCGCTTTCGGCGGGGTTAGGCGTGGTTGCCGGCGGAGCGGCGGGAGCGCTGCTTCTTTCAAAACTTTCGTCGCGATGGGTGGTCGTGGTTTTTTCGGCGGTCATGGCGGCTGCAGGGCTTAAAATGCTATTGTTTTAAGGGGGATTTATGATATATTTCTGGTATGCTCTCGCCGGGCTTTTGAGCGGAGTTCTCGGCGGCATGGGTATGGGCGGGGGAACGCTTCTTATACCGGTTCTGACTATATTTTTGGGCGTAAGCCAGCACGCGGCGCAGGCTGTCAATCTGATAGGCTTTATTCCCATGGCGGTTGTTGCGCTGATTATCCATGCAAAGAACAAACTTGTGGGATTCAAAGGGGTTTTATATATAATTATTCCGGGGCTTTTAACCTGTGTGGGCGGATGTTTTCTTGCCAAGGCTTTGACGGGTGATGTGCTCGGGCGCTGTTTCGGCGGCTTTTTGACTGCGCTTTCTGTTTTTCAGTTTATCACAGGCTGGAAAAATTCGGGAAAAGATAAATAAGTTTTGTGCATTTTGCCTATACGCCGAATTTGTATTATGCGCGCTGAAAAGCTCAAAAATGGTCATAAATGAACACAAATGATAAAAAACAACAATACATTTTTTACTTTTTCGGACGTGAATTTTATTGTAAACCGTTCCGAAAATTTTTATGGGAAAAATGTGCACAAATTTAAAAAAAGGTCTGTACAAACACAATATCTTGTGTTATAATGTGTAAGAATTAAGAATAATCGATAAAGAAAAACATCAGTAAGGTGAGTAAATTGGAAAAAATCGCAATTATCGATTTGGGGTCCAACACGGCAAGACTTCTTCTTGTTAACGTTAAAGAGAACGGACATTTTCAAATCGTCGATCAGTTGAAAGAAGCGCCGAGACTTGGCGAAGGAATGGAACGCGACGGGTTTTTGAAACCCCAGCGCATACACGAGACTATAAAAACGCTTAAAATGTTCAGGAAGCTGTGCGATGCGAACGGTGTGGAAAAAACCATCGCCGTGGCGACGGCAGCCGTTCGTCGTGCAAAAAATCAGCGCAGTTTTCTTGACGAAGTTTCAGCTACGTGCGGCATTAAATTCCGCGTATTGAGCTCTGAAGAAGAAGCGGTTTACGTATACAGGGGCGTTATCAATACCATGGACGTTCCCAAGGGGCTTATTCTGGAAATAGGCGGCGGCAGCACGAAGATAGTGTATTACAACAGGCGCAATCTTTTGAATTACGAAACGCTGCCTTTCGGGGCGATAACTCTTACCGAACTTTTCTGCGGCGAAGGAACGGGACCCGAGGAACAGGCGGAAAAGATAGAAGAGTTTTTCACAGAACAGTTAAAACGCATAGACTGGCTTAAAGACGTTGACCCCGAAGTGCAGATGATAGGCGTCGGCGGTTCATTCCGCAACCTTTGCCGCATGACGAAAATCATGAAAAAGTATCCGCTTAAAGCGATACATAACTATGTGGTTACGGATACCGATTTCAATCATGTTTACGATCTGCTTAAAAGTCTCGATCTCGACCGCAAAAAGAAAATCAAAGGTCTTTCGAGCGGACGGGCGGATATTCTGCCCAGCGCACTCGCGGCGATTTCTGCTTTCAAAAAATACATGAATCTCGGAAACGTTGTGATCAGCGGCAGCGGGCTTCGCACGGGCATACTTTTCAACTACGCTATGCCTGTAACGCTTGATAAACCCATTTCGGACGTTCTGACTTACAGTCTGAACACGCTTACCGATTTTTACGGCTGCAATATGGCGCATACCGAGCATGTGGTAAACCTTTCCGTTCAGCTTTTCAAGCAGCTGCGTGTACTGCATAAATTCCCGAGGCAGTATCTTAAAATTCTTAAAGTTGCGGCACATCTGTACGATACAGGCAAGCGCGTGGGCTTTTATAATTTCGAAAAACACAGCGGATATATAATTCTCAATTCCAATATCAACGGGCTCAGTCACCGCGATATGGTCATGGCGTCTTTCGTTGCGGCAAATACCGCTATAGAGGACATCAACCCGTTCGACTGGGCGAGATACCGCGACCTGGTCGGAGACGACGATGTGGATTCAGTCAGAAAAATGGGCATAATACTGCGCATTGCCAGCGCTCTCGACAGGGGCCTTTCGGCGGTCGTCAAGGGTATAAACTGCGATATTTTAGGCGATTCCGTGATCATGAAAACCGAAGTGGACGGAGACGCTTCGCTCGAAATAAACAGCGCGTTGGAGATCGGCCCGGATTTCAGAAAGATTTTCAAAAAGAATCTGGAGATACTTTGATCGATTTACGCCGGAATTTTCTGTCCGGCGTTTATTTTTAAAACAGTTACGGAGAGCTTGATATGGCTGCGGAAAAACTTGCTGTCGATTTTGACAGCGCATATACAAATATTTATAAAATAGGCAGCGGACTTGTGTTGAGCGAACCTACCGTCGCCGCAGTCGGGACGGACGCCAAAGGCGAACTGAAAGCCGGCGGACTCGACGCAAGAAAACTGATCGGAAAAACGGCAGACAATACCAAAATAGTGTTTCCCGTGTTTGAAGGCGAAATCGTCAACGAGAAAGTTGCCGTGCGTTTGCTGTCGTATTTTTTGAAAAAAATAGGAATTACAAGCAAACTTATGAGCGTCGGCGCCGTATTCTCTGTGCCGTGCGGGACGGAAGAAGAGATGCTGGAAAAATATGCGGCGGTGGCGCACGGCGCAGGAATAGACAAAGTGAGTTTTGTTGAAGCTCCGCTTCTTTCGGCTCTCGGGCAGAGAGTGCCCCTGACCGATTCCATCCCCTGCTTTCTTATCGATATGGCCGGCGGAACGACCAATATCGCCGCGCTTTCGCTTGACGGGATTATTGCGGGCATATCGGTCAATTTCGGCGGAAACAGAATCAGCACCGATATTATAGATTATGTAGCCGAGACTTACGGGCTGCAAATAGGGCTTCTTACCGCGGAACGGCTTAAAAAAGAGATAGGTTCGCTTTCGGAGGGCGACGGGCTGAGTTCCGTAGTTAACGGAAGAGACCTTCTTTCCGGCACGCCCCGCGCAGTGTCGCTTAAAGCCTGCGATATAATAGAGCCCGTGAAAAAATATTACGATAAAATAGCCGAGATTGCTATGTCCGTTCTTGTGAAGCTTCCGCCAGAAGTATCCGCGGAGATAACGCATGCCGGGATATATGTTTCAGGGGACGCGTCTGACGTATACGGACTTGAAAATTATTACAGACAGAAATTCGGCATGAAGATCAATGTTGCCGAGAACGGCAATATGGCCGTCGCTCTCGGCGGGGGCATAGCTGCAGGCAACCCCGAGCTCTTAAAAAAATTAAGCATAAAAATGAAGTGATAGGTTCCTGCGTCGTTTTTCGGACAGATTATTGTCCCGTTCGGTCAGAGACGCGGTTTCGCGCTATGAAACGATGGCGGTTATACGGTTTGCCGTAACCGTCGATATGATTTTTCGGGTAGGCGTTGTTTTCGCGTCGGATAGGCAGGCAAGCAATTTTTTCGCGATGATAAAAATCGGATACCAAGCGGTTGCAAAAATCTTAAAAACGCGCTAATTTGGCAAAGACAGTCAAAAAGCGCGTTTTATTATTTGGTAGAATATCCCGCGGGAGGCAAAACGTGGCTAAAAAAATAGTTATAACTTCCGGCAAGGGAGGCGTCGGAAAGACGACGGTGACTGCCAATCTCGGAAACGCGCTTGCGGCAATGGGACTGAGCGTGGCGCTGATCGATATAGATTTCGGATTGAATAATCTTGACGTGGTGATGGGCGTCGAAAATAAAGTTGTTTATGATATATCCGACGTGCTTGACGGCAGATGCAGGGTAAAACAGGCGCTTGTGCAGGACAGAACCCGCAAAAATCTTTACGTGCTTCCGTCCAACGGCTTGCAGGCTAATTCTCCTGTCAACGGTCAGAACATAAAACTGATAATCGAAGGGCTTGCTCCGCTTTTCGATTATATACTTCTGGACTGCCCGGCGGGCATCGATGCCGGGTTTCACCGAGCCGTTTCGGCGGCGGACATGGCTTTTGTTGTGACAACGCCGAATCTTCCGAGTTTAAGAGATGCGGACAAGGTTATATCCATTCTTCACAGTTATCAGCCCGACTATATCGGCCTGATAGTTAACCGTGCGCGCGGCGATCTCATTCTCGGCGACAAAATGATGCATCCCGCAGACATACAGATGTTGCTTAAAACAGAACTTCTGGGGGTGCTTCCCGAAGAAGACACCGTCTTTTTATCTTGCGGATACGCTTTGCCGCCAAAAAGCGATTCGGGCAAAGCATATAAGATATTGGCAAAAAACGTTCATACGGGCAGCCGCAGGATATTCGACGTGACGGGCAAGTATTCGGGATTTTTCGGAAGCATAAGGAGGAGCATTAAGAAGAGCGTATGAAAAAACGTAAAGCGGAGCTTGCCCGCATAAAAACTTTAATAGACAGCGACAGACTGAGCACAGGCGACAGATTCGGGGAACTTATTGTCAGCGATCTCGATAAACTTCTGCACGATTATTTCGATTTCAAAGACAGCCCCGAGATTTGCATCGAAAAGGACAGGGACGGATACCGAGTGGGAATTTCCGTTCATGCCACAAGAATAAAAAATTTCGTAACGCTGCCGGATTAAGGTTAATTTGATTGTGATTATATCCGTCTGACGGTTGTAAAATTTTCACCGCGGTGATATAATACTAAGTATGAACAAAAAATTTTACCTATATATTACCGCCGTGCTTTCTGCATTTTTCGTCTTTACGGCGACGGCTTGCGGCAATACCGATTATAGTGCGATAATAAATCGGTTAACCATGGAAAAAATGTCTGCAAATCTTGTTGTGCAGAACCGTAGCACAGATCTTTACGGCTACGAAATAATGCAGGGCAGCGGCGCGATAATAGCAAAAGAACCGACTTTCGGCGGATATGAATATTATTTTCTCACCAATAACCATGTGGTAAAAAAACATTCCGAGCATGCATGGAGAGAATTTACGGTTACAGATTATCTCGACAGGGAATATATTGCGTCGCTTATTTATGCATCGCCCGATTTTGACCTTGCGCTTTTAAAATTTTCGGCGTCGGAAGAGTTTGCCGTTGTGGAATTAGCCTCCGGTACACCTTCGGGAAAGGTTTTTGCGGTTGGACAGCCGCACGGTCAGCACAATGCGATAACAATCGGGGTGGTAACCGGAATTCTGCCGCCGCCCGTGACGGACGATTCGGAGTCGAATATAAAGTTCAACGTTATTGTGCACGACGCATACATAACCAACGGATCGAGCGGGGGAATGCTGCTTGACAAAGATTTGTTTCTTGCGGGAATAAATTATGCGGGAGGATTGGATGAAAACGGTGAATTTGCCTGTGCATATGCCGTTCCCGTTTCGGAAATACGTAAATTTCTGGCTTTATGCGAAGATTATGCCGGTTTAGCCGCTTAACTTGCGGCCGAAACCTTTTATTTATTCTGTCTTAACGATTAAAAAGCGTGTCAAACGTACATTATAAAATTATATAATGTAATACGGAGGCTTTTTATATGGTTGTGGGGTTGATAATAGGGTTTATTGCCGGAGTAAATGTGGGGGTTTTTGTTTTTTCGCTTTTGTCTATAAATAAGCACGGCAAATGATCCTTCCTGCCGCAGTAAAACGTGAGGAAGAAATGTTAATCCGACCGTTACGGAAGTTAATCCGCTGCAAATTCGATTGCGGCGGTTTTGTTTTTTAAAAAAGCTCTGTCGGTTTTTCCGTTGACATAAAGTTCGGCATAATGTATAATTACATTAAAGTAAAAGAGATAATTTTTACGATAACGCTTTGCGCTGCAATTTCGGTATCCGTGCACCGTTATCGAACTGATTATCAGACGGCGGGCGGATCCGTAAATTTTCCGCATCGGCAATAAAATTCGTCAAGGAGCTGTAAAATGAAAAAGTATTATCTTGCCATAGATATAGGCGCTTCCAGCGGCAGACACATTCTCGGCAGCATTGAAAACGGCAGAATGGTTTTGGAAGAAATTTACCGTTTCAAAAACGGCGCTGTCGAAAAAGACGGCAAACTTGTATGGGATCATGAAAAACTTTTTTCCGATATTGTCGCAGGGATCGGAAAGTGCGGAGAGACAGGTAAAATTCCGTGCAGCATAGGCATAGACACCTGGGGGGTCGATTATGCGCTTCTCGATGAAAACGATCGCCTTATCGGCGAAATTTATTCTTACCGCGACAGCCGCACGCAGAAAGTTATAGATGAAGTTCACGGCATTGTCGGAGAGAGCAGACTTTACGAAAGAACAGGTATTCAGAAACAGGTTTTCAACACAGTTTATCAGCTGTATTGCGATAAACTTTCAGGTAAGCTCGCAAAAGCCAAAACATTTCTGAATATGCCAGACTATCTGCATTTTTTGCTGACGGGCGTCAAGAAAAACGAATACACGGAAGCTTCCACCACAGGTCTTTTGTCTGCTTCGGCAAGAGATTGGGACTATACGATAATTAAAGAGCTCGGATTTAAAGAAGAGCTTTTCAAGCCGCTTTCTCTTCCCGGGGAAACGGTGGGCGAACTTTCTGCGGATATACAAAAGGCGGTAGGGTTTAACGCCAAGGTTGTGCTGCCTGCCACCCACGATACCGCTTCCGCCGTTATGGCGGTTCCGAGTTCGGATATGCCGCTTTACATATCAAGCGGCACATGGTCGCTTATGGGCGTTGAAATTGCCGACGAAAACACAAGCAAACAGGCAAACGAAGCAGGATTTACCAACGAGGGCGGCTACGGAAAAAGCGTCCGTTTTTTGAAAAATATAATGGGCCTTTG
The DNA here is from genome assembly GCA_959605945.1 of uncultured Clostridia bacterium. Lineage (GTDB taxonomy): Bacteria > Bacillota > Clostridia > Christensenellales > Borkfalkiaceae > UBA1259. Next base: position 13,233 of record CAUHGY010000012.1, read on the forward strand.
GATGATACAGTGCGTCAAAAAAGAATTCAATGACAAATACGGTTTTGCCGAATTTGCCGAAATGGCAAGGGCTGCAGACGGGTTTGACAGTTTGGTTGACGTAAACGATCTTTCCTTTTTCGCACCAAAGTCTATGATACAGGCCGTAAGGGATTATTGCGTTAAAACCAATCAGAAAGTGCCGGAAACGGCCGGCGAAATTGCCCGCTGCGTATACGCAAGCCTTGCCGAATCTTACAGAGAAACCGTAACGGATATCGAAAAACTTACGGGTAAAAAATTCAAAGCCATAAATATTGTGGGCGGCGGCTGCCAGAATGAATTTTTAAATGAAATAACGGCAAAGCGCACCGGCAGACCCGTTATAGCCGGTCCCGTTGAAGCCACGGCTACCGGCAATCTGATTGCTCAGATGATTGCCGCAGGCGAAGTGAAGGATCTTGCAGACGGAAAAGAACTTATAAAAAGGTCTTTCGATATTAAAGAAATAAATGCCTGAGGGCTTTTAAAACAAACTGTTTTTAAATTACCGAGAAAAATACCGGTCTGATGTCAGGACCGGTATTTTATTTTTATACGTTCACAGGCTTTCTTTAAGAATCTTTTTTATTTCGTCTTTATTCAGAATTTTATATCCGCCTTCCATTATCAGCGTGCTGTCGGCGATACTGTCCGTCATTTCTTCGGTGACGCCGAGCCGTGATAAATTCATGACGAGGCCCAGATTTTGCATCCATTTTTCCATGGCGGCAAGTCCTTCTGCGGCCGTCTGTTCGTCGGTTTTTCCTGCGGGGTCAATATTCCAGACGTTGACGGCGTACCGGACGAATTTTTTAAGTCCGTATTTCATAATGTGCCTGTAATAGGGCAAGGATACTGCCGCAAGCGTCATGCCGTGCGTAGCGTCGGTATGGGCGGAAACGGCTTGTCCTATCATATGAACTTCCCAGTCGGTGCTTTTTCCTTGAGCGATAAGGGTATTCAGTGCCCATGTCGCCGTCCACATGATATTGCTGCGGGCCTGATAATCTAAGGGGTTTGCGAGCGCGTCTCCCGCACTTTTTATAAGAGATTTCAAAAGGCCTTCGGCTATATAGTCGGAAGTATTGTCATCGTCGCCCGAGAAATACTGTTCCAGAATATGGCACATTATGTCATAAATTCCGGATACCATCTGATATTCAGGGAGCGTGAAGGTGAATTCGGGATTAAGAACAGAAAATTTGGGGAATACCTGCTCGCCGAATACATGCCCGATTTTCAGCTTGGCCGCGGGGTTGGTGATGACCGCTCCGCCGTTCATTTCGCTGCCGGTTCCCACCATGGTGAGAACGCATCCTACGGGTATGATTTTACAGGAAACGTCTTCAAAGCGCATAAAATATTTTTCCCACGGGTCTTCTTCGCAGTAAGCCGATACCGAAACTGCTTTTGCGTAATCGCACACCGATCCGCCGCCTACGGCGAGAATGAAATCCACGGCGTTGTTTTTTGCAATGGCGCAGCCTTCGTAAAGTTTATCTGTAGTGGGGTTCGGCATGACGCCGGAGTCTTCGATAACAATTTTTCCCGCTTTTTTGAGCAGTGCTGTCACTTTGTCGTAAATGCCGTATTTTTTGACAGAACCCCCGCCGTATATCAACATAATTTTTTTGCCGTATTTATCGAGTTCTGCGGGAAGCATTTCCAGCGAGTCTTTGCCGAAATAAAGTTTTGTGGGATTGCAGTATACAAAATTTCCGAGCATGATTTTTTCTCCTTTTTTATTTTTATTTTTTAAATATTATAATACGGAAATGTAAAAAATCAAGATGCCGAGTGAAAAAAATATTTCGAATATGCCGCCGTGCACTGTAAACGCAATTCGTGACGGTAGCCGATGCGGCAACATAATCAGATTCGGAAAAATATCAAAAAAGCCTTGCTTCGTTATGCGCGTTTTATGTTATATCGCCGTTTGAATTCACAGTTTTTCCGCATATTCTTTTATATCGACCGTTCTGTCGGTAATTTCTTTGTCTTTATGATTAATGAAAAAAACGGCGCTCTGATGTCTGTCAAAATAAGAATTTTGCCAACGTGGTTTGTTGTTGACGGCAAAAAAACAGTTTTTCCTTAAATACTCTCTGAATTTTTCTGAAACGACCTTTTTACCGTCCAAAAAGCAGTGATAATATAAACCGGCGCTGTTTTCCACAAAAAACAGCCATAGATCTGACTTGGAGTAAAATACTTTTCCCGGTTTCATATTCGTTTTGTCAATATCGGCTATGAAATCGTCATAAAGTCGCGGGCTTTTGGGTTTACCTTTCCATGCGTCGATATCGACGCCTTGATTAAAAGAAAACGCGGAAATAAAGTCAATGCCCAGATCTCCGTATTTGGAAAAACGGGTATAGATTTCTTCTTTCACTTCGATAAGAATTTTTTTGCCGCTGCCCAGTGTTACCAGAACATCGCCGGCGTCTGCATCGGCGTGTTTTTCCGCGGTTATAAAAGAAATTCCGTTCGCGGTGAAAATTTTTTTTACGATCTCTGTTTCCCGGGCGGCGGTATTGTAATTTCCTGAAATAATCATAAGGTTTTTGTGTTTTGTCGATACATTCGATCTGCTTTGCGGCAATATAGCGGTGCGCGCCTTCGCTTATGAGGTGCATTTTTAATTAATTATAGCATATTTTTATTAACAAATACAGTATTTTCGGAAAATAAACGGATTTTTAAAAAATATAGTTTAACTTATTACAAAAACAGACATACAAAATAAATATTGTCATTTTTGTTCATTGCGTTCATTGACATACGGAATTATAATTATACTATAATTTTATAATGGTAATTATGTATATTAAAAAGTGAGGTTTATATATGTTCAATTCAAAATTCAACGGAGTTTACAGTGCCGTTTTTTCGGTATACGACCGTGAAATGAACGTCAAAAAAGAGACTGTAAACAAACTTGTCGATTATCAGCTCGGAGGCGGCATAAAGGGATTTTATGTGTGCGGGGCAACGGGCGAATGCGTTGTTCTTCCCCTGAAAACGCAGGTTCAGATGCTTGACGCCGTAATCGATGCAACAGGCGGGAGAGGACAGATCATAGCACATATAGGCTCGGGGCGGTTTGAAGATACCATGGCGCTTCTGGAAAACGCCAACGGCAAAAAAATCGACGCCGTCGCATCGCTGCCGCCGTCGCTTCAGGGATATTATAATCAGGACGAAACGATAGAATTTTATAAAACGATAGCGAAAAAAAGCAAGTTTCCCGTATTTGCTTACATAACGGGTATAATGAGAGGAAATCTCGTCGAGTTTGCCGAAAAATTATTCGCTATAAAAAACATACAGGGAATTAAACTGACCATAAAAGACTATTTTGTTTTTGAAAGGATATGCGCTTTGGCGAAAGACAGGATGACTGTATTCAACGGTCCCGACGAAACCATGCTCTGCGGATTGAGCATGGGCGCCGACGGGGCGATAGGGACCACATATAACATCCTTCCCGAACTCGCATGCGATATTTATGCCGCTTTCAAAAAAGGCGATATGCAGTCCGCGCTGGAAAAACAGAACAGGATGAATGACATGATAAGCGCCGTTATCGGCAACAATATAGCTGTGTGGAAAGCTATTCTCGGGATTAAAGGTTTTGATATGGGGTATACCGTCGAGCCGTGTATTGTGCCGCGAAAAGATGAGATTGCGGCGTTAGACGAAAAACTGAAAAAAGCCGGAATCGACATCAGGCTGATGGGCTGAAAGGAATATTCGGAGAAATAAAAAATGAATAAAATTACGGAAATGTTCGGACTTGACGGAAAAACAGCCGTTGTTACGGGCGGCAGCGGTTTGTACGGGAAACAGATATCGCTTGCGCTTGCGGAAGCGGGAGCCAAAGTTTATATTGCGTCACGGGATTCGGAAAAAAATGAAAAGTTTGCAGCTTCGCTCAGGGAAAAGGGTTATAACGCGCACGGCGCCGCCGTGGATATAGGCGATGAAAAAAGTATATTGGCATTTGCCGAAAAAATTACCGAAACAGACGGAAAAATAGACGTGCTTGTGAACAATTCGGTACTGAGAGTGATGAAAGGCGTTGACGACGATGTTGTTTCATTTGAAAAAAGCATGCGGGTAAACGCCGCGGGTAATTTTCTTATGTGCAGAATTTTCGGCAAAATTATGGCCGAAAACGGGGGCGGAAGCGTAATAAATATAGGTTCTTATATGGGTATTCTGGGCCCCGACGACACATTGTATCGCGATGTGGGGTTTTCCGGATATAATTCTCCCGATTATTTTTTCCATAAAGGCGGACTTACCAATCTTACAAGATTTTTTGCGTCATATTTCGGGCCGGAAAAAGTGCGTTTCAATATTTTGCAGCTCGGAGGGTTATTTAACGGCCAGGATCCGCTGTTTGTGGAAAGATATAACGACAGAACGTTTCTTAAACGCATGGCAAACGAAAAAGATATTATGGGCGCCGTGATTTTTTTGGCATCCGACGCTTCGGCTTATATAACGGGCGCAAGCCTTGCCGTTGACGGCGGATACACGGCAAAATAAAAAAATAAGGAAACGGATATTTATGGAACTTTGTCTGGGAACGGTTCAGTTCGGTTTAAAATACGGTATTGCATCTGAAAAAAGACCCGACGGGAAAGAGTGTTTTAACATTCTCGACCGGGCAATCGAAAGGGGAATAAGAACATTTGACACGGCAAGAGCGTACGGTAACAGCGAGGAATTGCTCGGCGAATATTTTCGCGGTAAGGACCGCAAGTCGTTTCAGATAGCTACCAAACTCGAGACCGCCTGCGGCATCGAAAAAGCGCTTGCGTCAAGTCTGAAAGCTTTGAAACTTGATTATGTGGATTTTTACCTTTTTCATAAAGGCGAAATGATCCGCGATGAAAAAGCGGTGGAAGAGATGTTCAGATTAAAAGAAAAGCGCCTGATTCTTAAAACGGGAGTGTCGGTGTATACTCCGGAAGAGGCAATGGAAGCCGTGAAAAATCCGTTGATAGACTGTATTCAGATACCGTATAACGTCATCGACAGGCGTCTTGACAATTACGGATTTTTCGATATTGCCGAAAAGGCGGGAAAAACGGTATTTTGCAGAAGCATTTTTTTGCAGGGACTGTTATTCATGAACCCGGAAGCGGGAGAAAAAAAGCTCAAAGGCAGCGGAGAAGTCCTGGAAAAATACAGAAAGCTCTGCGACAGATATCGTCTTTCGCCGATACAGTTCGCTACGTCATACATAAGGCTGAAAAAACAGATAGATTACTGCATTTTCGGAGTTGATAACGCAGAGCAGCTCGAAGAACAGTTTAAAATGCAGCAGACCGTTTTGCCGGAACAGGCGTTGAAGGATGCAGATATGCTTTTCGGAAACGTTGATATTAAAATTCTTGACCCCAGAAAGTGGTAAAAAAACTGCCTCCTCAGCCGTCTGAGAAAGTACGGGAACGGGGGGCAGTTATCTGTTTTTTCACGTTTGCTTTATATGGGGGGGGGTGCTTTTTTGTATTTTTTTCTGTACTGAGCCGGAGAAAAACCCGTGTGCTTTTTAAAAGAAACCGTAAAAGCGTTTCTGTCGGAAAAATTTAGCGCTTCGGCGATCTTATCGATTGAAAGATCTGTCGATACGAGCATTGTTTTGGCATTTTCGGCGCGGAGATAATTTTTCCGCTGAATGAAGGTCATGTTGTAATATTTCTTTATGAGCCGTATCAATTGTCTTTCGCTTATAAACAGTTCGCCGGCGAGAGTTTTAAGCTGATCGTCGGGTTTAAGGGTGTTCAGTTTCTGTGATAAAATAAACTGAATATTATGCGGCGGCTTGCCCAAATCCGATTTGAAATTTTTGGATAAGTTGTTGCAGAGCAGAAGAAAGAATTTTTGCAGGTCGGCCTGCAGAATATAGTGAGAAAACAATGTGTGGTGAATCAGGTTGTCTTTTGTTTCTTTAATGATATCTATAATTTCATTTGACGCCGCGGCGACGAAAAGTTTTTCCGAAAATATTTTTGAAAACAACAAAAAAGTATCTGCACAGCTTTTGGTATGATTTTTTTTAAAATCGAAATTTATCGCCACATATTGTCTGCACTTCACGAAAGATGACACGTGCATCACCGATTGCGGGCAGAAAACCAGGCTGCCGGCTTTAATAACGTATTCGTCTGTCCCGGTTTTGAAACTTATCTCGCCTTCTATGGGAATAAGAATTTCATGGCAGCAGTGCGTGTGCATTTTCTGCGGTAAAGACGAAAGAAAATTTGCGGGCAAAAAGAAAGACGCATCCAGATATACGCTGAACGAGGTGTTTCCTATCGTGCAGTCTATTTCGTAAGTGTTTTTTAAAAAATCGTCATTTAAATTATTCATAACCAAAATCAATCTATATTTAATTTATACCATATATTTGTCAAAAAGTCAATATTAATGAAAAAATTATAAATTCGTGCCGGCGTTTTTTCCGTATATTCAGTGTATATTAAAATGCTGCGGTTAAATTTTTGCGGCATATTAAATATTACAAAAAAAGACAGAAAACCTAAAACGTGTCGTTTTTATAGCTTGTAATAGAAATTTGCGGATGTTAGGATATAATAAGTTCAGATTATTTTATGAAATAATACAGCTTATTTTATAAATAATACAGCGAGAGGTGGAAAATTGAAATATAAAATAATTCAGCACGGAAAAGTTTTCGAAAGCGATGCTGAAATTTTCGGATACGCGGCATGGCCCACAGTGACTAAGATGTCCGACGGGTGTCTTGCGGCGGTTTTTTCATATCACAGGCTTCAACACGTTGATCCGTTCGGCAAAACCGCAATCTGCTATTCCTATGACGAAGGAAAAACGTGGACGGAGCCTTTGCCGGTCATAGATACTCCGCTTGACGACCGTGACGGCGGCATCGTAACGGACGGAATGCGAGTTATGATAACGTCTTTTAATAATTCGCCCGCATCGCAGCGCAATTATTTTCAGCATTACGGCAACGAAAAGCTAAAAAAACTTGCAGCGGCATATCTCGATTGCATTGATGAGAATAAAACCGCAAAATATCTCGGTTCCACGTACAGAACGAGCACCGACGGCGGAAAAACTTTCGGACACTTAAGAATTTTGCCGATTACCTGTCCGCACGGCCCGTGCCTTTTGAAAGACGGACGTATTTTTTATGCGGGAAATAATTTTTCGGCAAAAGAACTCGGCGAAAATGTGATGTTCGGACAGTATCGGGCGCTTCCTTACGGGATTTATTACATGACTTCGGACGATTGGGGCGAAACATGGGAAAAGCCCGTTCCGATAAAACTCAGTGAAGAAGACCTTAAAAACGGATACATGTTTTACGAACCGCACGCCGCTAAACTTGACGACGGCAAAGTTTTAATTCATTTCAGAGTGGAAAAAACAGGCTTTTTCGGTATATATCAAAGCGTTTACGATCCTGAAAAAAACCTGATAAGCGTTCCGGAGAAGGTCATAGACGCGGGTTCGCCCCCGCATCTTAAAGTTTTGAGAAACGGAAACGTCGTCTGTACGTACGGATACAGAGCGTTACCTTACGGGCAGAGAGCGAGAGTGAGCACGGATAATGGCAAAACATGGGGCGACGAAATAATACTGCGCGACGACGCCGGCAGCTGGGACTGCGGTTATCCTTCTACGGAAGAACTGTCGGACGGCTCGCTGATAACAGTCTACTATCAGAGCGATAAAGGAAATTCCCGGCAGGCGATATATTACACAAAGTGGAAAATAGCCGATTGAGACGGCATAAATTTCGAAAACGACGGAAATTTTCCGTCAGGGGATATTGTCCCGATATAAAAAAGGAGGAAAATAAATGAAATTCAGAAAAAAGTACGCTATACCCGAAATGTTTATTTCAGGGAACTTTACGGCAGACGTCATCTGTTCGTCCGACCCCGTTAACGAGGGGCTTACGAATGACGAATGGGGTAATAAAACCGACAGTTCTGTTTTTTAAAGGAAAGGAGGAAAAATATGACTGAACATACCAGAAAATTTTTGATAATCAACTGTCTGACAGTGTTTTTTATTGCGTTGTTTTTCGGTTTTTCCGTCAACGCGAAAGCTCAGACCGAATATACAGCGGAATCTTTCAAAATACATAATGAAGTTTCCATGAGACTTCCCGCAGACAGCACGCAGGAAGAATACGGTCTGCGCTTCCTTGCCACCATCGGGAAAGACGACTATGAAGGATTGCAGGATTCATATCATGCGGTGAAATACGGATTTCTTTTTGCACCGCTCGACGTTCTGAATGAGGATAAAACCAACCTGGCGATAGGTTATACCGGGGCGGATGCGCTGGAAGAGCATACTGACGGCGCGGTCCATGCGGACGATAATTTTTTCGTCAACAAGGAGGTGACGCCCGTTCTCGGCAATTACGGTTACGAAAACGAATATTCGTTTTTCGGTTCTATTGTCGATATCAAAGAAAATAACGTCAGCAGACCGTTTTCCGCCAGAGCGTATTATGCCACTCAAAGCGAAGAAGACGGCGAATGGCAATATACCTATTCCGACGTTACCAGCCGCGCGATATACACCGTTGCCACTTATGCTCTTAATTCGGGAACCGAATATCCTGCAGATGCAGTAGAGTATATGAAAGATATAGTTGAAAGAGTCAACGCGGTTTATACAGACGTCTCCGTCACCGTCGAAGGCGGGACGGGAGAGAACGGTCAGTTTATGCTGGGCGATAAACTTACGGTCAAAGGGTATGTAAGCCGCACCGACGGAGAGGAAACAAAAACTCTGGAAGCATGTCCTGCCGTGACAACTGCGGCGGCTGCGAGCGGCGAGGGCGATCAGGACGTTACGACGGGCATGTTGTCCGAAACGGATGAACCGAACGTATATACGATAGAGAGAATAGGTAAATTTTCCTTAATTGCCGATTTCGGCAACGGCGTGACCGCGCAGACCGATGTAAATAACCAGACGCAGCTTACCGTTCTCGGCGCGGAAGGAGAAAACGAGACTATAATCAACGATTCTTCCGTGGCAGAAATAGTTTATTACGGCGACCATGCGTATTCGTATAATGATTTTTATGACGTAAAGAACACCGAAGTGTGGAAATATTCGCTTGTCGAAGGCGCTGCTTACGAGCAATGGCATTCCGGCTTTAATTTCAGTGATGCCGTTGTTAAGCATATGAAAGCAGAAACTTACCTTTATATGGATGTATTGTTGCCGAGAACAAGCGAATCGGATAATTTTTATATGTCGTATTCGGGCGATAAAGGCATATCTTATTTATACGAAACTTCAAGCGAGAACTCAGGTTATCGTCAGCAGACGGCTAAAGGCAACCGGGTGGCAAGATATTTCGACAGCGAAGGCGTTGAACTCGATACGGTAAGGCGCGGCGAATGGATGAGACTGGCTTTCTGTTTCAGACACGATATGACGAGAATAGCAGGAGACTGGACTTTCTTCGGGGTAGTCAGCGGGTTATCTGAAATTTATTTTTCCAATATGATACTAAGCACCGAACCTTTGGAAGATGTCGCTGCGGGCGCAAAAATTACAGTGGCCGACGATAAGGAGATAGCGCTTAGCGGAGACGAGTTCAGTGTTTGGAATGCACAGGGCGTAAGTTCGGAATTTCCCGAATTCGAAAATATTCACGGAAAAGCCGCTGCATATGAATTTTCTTCCACAGCTACCGGCAGCGGCGACAGAGTTACGATTTTCAAAAACGCAGGTTCTGCCCCCGCTCCGTTGAGAAGCGGAGATAAATTGTATCTCAGATTCGATATGTATTTTGAAACACTCGACTCCGCAGCGGCGCTTCCCGAAATAGCTTTGCAGATTACCGACAGGGCAGACACTACGAGCGACGTGTTCCAGATCATTAAAACGGGCGGTTTGGGCGATTCTATTTCCGCCGGTATAATCACGGGAAGAATACTCGACGAGACGGGCGCCGAAGTCGGCAGTGTTGCCGCCAATCAATGGTATACGGTAGAAATTGAATTTTCGCGCTCGTTTACGGTGACCGATAACGATGCCTGGGCAAATTTCTTCTTCTTGAGAGGCGGCGGTGCAGAATGGTTCGCCGCGGACGGCAATCACCTTTATTTTGCCGATTTCTGTGTAAGCAACTATTCGGAAAAGGTAAATTAAAGCCGTTTAAGGTTAAGTGTTTTGGCGGGGGCTGAATATCAGCCCCCGATATAAAGGATGTCTATGAAAAAAACTGGTTTATTGCTGCTTGTTTTTATCTTTATTGTCGGCGTGCTGTGTTTTGCCGGCTGTGCAGGAAATAACGATGCCGATAAAGATTCTTCCGTAACGATAAGCGGCGGCGGCGAAGAAATAATATATACGCCGCAGATAATCGGCGGAAAGGATCTTCACATAAAGCTCGGCGACGATATTGACGATTACACGCAATCGGTATATGCCGTCGAAGGGACCGAAAGATTCGAAGTGACCGTCGACGCGGCCGGCGTAAATACTGATGCAGCGGGTAAATATACGATCAAATATAAATATAAAGAACTGACAGAAGAATATGGCGTTACCGTTTATTCGGCACCGGCAATCACGGCGGATGCGGAAAATCTCGAACTTTCTTACAGAGACGCATTCGAAGGCATATACGAAGGAATTACCGCAGAAAACTGTTTCGGGGAAGAACTTGACGTTCAGCTTCATGACGACGGCGGAATGTTTAATCTCGACGGCTCTGTCAATGCGGGGACGTTTACTTTGATGTTCGCGGCGGCGGATAGGTCCGGGCAGTTCTGCACGTGCGAGAGAACCGTGCAAATATCGCGGGGCACAGATCCCGTGACGGACAGCGACGAATACGTTTACGACGTTTCGGACGATTATCTCGAAATCATGACGGACGAAGCCACGGGAAGCGTTTTTTTATCTTTTTCGATTGACGGCATTCCAATAGAAAAAAACAACGTTTTGAAAGAAAACGACGTTTTGAAGATTTCGGGCGACGCCATTTACTCGATATGCGGAATAAGCGACGGCGCGCAACTGCGGATTATGACTTCTGAGGGCAATAAAATTCTGTCGCTTGACGTTACCGACGATGCCCCCGTATCATATGACGACTCCGCGCTTGCCGCCTTTGCCGAAGAGTATTATGCCTGCGACGAAGAAATAGTGTTTCCGTCTCTCGAATTGACCAACGACAGACAAAACGCGGTTCCTGTATATACGTTTGATTCGCAGCCGGTGGAAGGTTCGTTTGTCATAAGAGAAGAAGGCACGCATATTCTCGAAGCGGAAATTCGCGGGCAAAAACTTACCTATGAAATACAGGCGTATTACTATCTCGGGTTTACCGACGGCGGGTTTTTGACGCAGGATAAACTTTTGAACGTTGATTTGCCGCAAAATTACGAGCTGACGGAATATACGGTGACTTATGCCGACGACAGCAGCGGATATTATCTTTACAAATACATAAAAGGCGATGACGCTTTCGGAAACTTGCAGGAGTTTAGCGAAAACGTCTGCGCATTGAATCCCAAGTATCTGTATAGACTTACCGTAAAAGCAGCCGGCGAGGGAGGGGATACGCGTTCGCAGACGGTTTTCTGCAAGGTTTTGGGCGACAGCCGCGAAATGCTTTCCGAAGAAGAACATCTGACGGCAAATTTCGTTTATCCCATAACGCCGCAGGAAACAACTCTGCATTTTACGGCTAAAGAAGTCGGCGGGAGGCGCGGCGCCGCACAGTGGATTTGCGAAAACCCCAACGGCGACCACGATAAAACAAGGTTAAGATTTTCAAATGAATTTACTTCGGCGATGAAAGCCGGAACGTATTTTTCGTTTGATTTTTATTCCACGCAGGCGCTCAGAGTGTGCATGTACGTCGACGGCAGCGCACTTGTTTTCGGAGAAACCGCCGAACAGCCCGTTTATGAAGTGAAGTTTTATGACGCTGACGGCAACCGCATCGACGGGACCATTCAGGGCGGAAACTTTATTAATCAATGGATAACGGTTGAAGTCAAATTGCTTAAAGACTGTTCGGGTACGAGTTACAACGGGCTTTTCATATACGGCGGACCGAGACTGTATAATTCGTCTACATACTTTGCAAACATGAGAATTTCAGAAAAATCCGTTATGGAAGACGAAAGCGTAAACCCGCCGCTCAAGGATTATGTTGCGGGAGAAACGACTGTACCCGATATCTGGACGGGAAAAGATGAATTATATTGAAAAAAATGAAAGGATACCCAGAATTTATGAAATCAATTAGAAGAATAGCATGTTTTATTTTGGTTTTGGCAGTAGCGTTTGCTTCGGCTGCCTGCGGCGGTACTTATACGGGACCTGAAATAAATCCCGATAAAATTCAGATTTACGCATATGCCGTCGATAACGGAGCCGGCTTTACGTGGCTGGAAAAAATAGCGGCGAAATGGAATGCTTCGGAACAGGCGGGCGATTATGAAGTAATAGCCATTCACGGGGATAAAGACGTTACTTCCCTGGAAAATGAACTTGTTGCCAAGAACAGCGATATCAATATTTATTTCGGAAGCGAAGCTTATATCGTACCCATGATCGAACGCGATCTTCTGATCGATATATCGGACGTCTATGATATGAAGGTGGACGGCGACGGAGATAAAATATCCGATAAAACGGATAATTTTAAAGTTTTGTCTAAAAGTTTCAGCAAACTTGACGGGACCGGTATATATGCAGTGCCGTACATGATGGGTATAAGCGGATTTATTTTCGATTATAAATTCTTTCTTGATAACGGATGGATGGATTTAGCTCCGGTTTCGGCTGAAAGCGAAATAGAAGAACAGGGCGGTTCCGTTACCGTTTCGGGCGATAAACTTATAGCGGCTTCGGACTTCGGTAATTACAGCGAAGGCGATGTTGTGCTTACCAAGGGGAAAGACGGAATTTACGGAACTTATGACGACGGGCAGTTTAACACGGTTTCAGAATTTTATTCGCTGCTCGGAAGAATCATCAGGGAGGAAGTTGCTCCGTTTATTTATAGCACAAAATATTTTTCGTCGTATACTTTCAGCGTTTATACAGGGGCAATGGCTCAGGCAATGGGCTTTGAAAATTATGTGAATTTCATGGCTCTGAACGGTGAAATCAAGGGAGCCGACGGTACAGTTCAGGCGAATCTTACCGCCGAAACTGGGGACGACGCATGGGAGACTGACGTAGTGAAAGACGCCTATACCGATTCGGTGCAGTTTTTTTACGACACTATCATGGGAAGAATTGGCACCATAGACGGGCGAGCGGTTGACAGATATTCCATGCTTCACGACAGACTGAAATCAAATGATTTTACGCATAAAGATGCGCAGAATACCTTCATTTCCGGCTTCCAGTCCAACGACCTTAAAGATTCCGCATTTCTCCTTGACGGAGCGTGGTGGGAAGGATCCGAGGCCAAAAGTTATTTCGACGCCATAGAGCGTTTCGAAACCGAAGACGATCCGCGCGGATACGGAGAAAGAGAATACAGATATTATCTTTATCCCGCTTTTGCGTCTCAAAAAGATCCCGGGAAAAGCGTTCTTGCCTGTCAGGATGACGGCGTAGGGTTTATAACCGATAACGTTCCCGCGTCTATAACAGACGAAAACGAAAGAAAGGAATTTTTGGACAAGTGCAAACAGTTTTTGGCTTACACTTTAAGCGACGAAAACCTTGTTCTCTATACGCTTGAAACGGGCATTCCCAGGGCGTTCGATTACGAATTGTCTGAAAGCGACATGGATAAATTGACGCCGTTTCAGAGAAATACCTGGGAAATAGCTCACGACAAAGAAAATATAAGCATAGTTTACAATACCACTCTCAGCAATTTGAGCGGCGTCAGAAGTGTCGGAAATTTAACTAATTATAAGACATCTTCGGGATACATAACGCCGGGAGACGCTTTTTCGAGCGATATCAACACAGAAAGCGTGGAAGGCTATCTTAACGGCGTATATGACTATATAAAAACCGGTTACGGTACCTGTTACGATACATATATGAGGACAAAAGGTTAAATGAAACTTAAACATTCGGAATTGAAAACAAACGAAAAAATCTTTGTTTTCTGCATAATGGCGCTGCCCCTTGCAAGTTTTTTGATATTTTATGTATACATGAATTTCAATTCTTTTTTGCTGGCGTTTCAGGAGATGAACATCAGGGGTGAGACGGAGTTTGTATGGTTTGCGAATTTTGAAAAATTGTTTTCGCAGGTTAACGGCGATTCTCTTATATGGCGCAGTTTGTGGAATTCGATAAAGATGTGGTGGATAACGTTTCTCATAACTATGCCGCTTTATCTGATTTTTTCGTATTACGTTTTCAAAAAATACAGCGGCGGCAAACTGTTTTCTTTCATGGTGCTTGTTCCCCAGGTAATTTCATCATTTCTGTTTGCTCTTATATACAGTAAATTCGTACAGGGCGCGCTGCCTGATATAATGGCGAAATGGGGCTTTGAAAATTTTCCTAATCTTGTGACAAACGAAAACACCGCATTCGGAAATAACGTTTTTTTCAGTATATGGCTGTCGTTCGGAACAAGCGTTCTCGTTTACACCAATGCTATACGCGCCATTGACGATGAGATTTTTGAAAGTGCCCGCCTCGACGGCGCCGGCGACATGCAGGAATTTTTCCGTATAGTTCTGCCGCTGATCTGGATGACTTTAACGACTATGGTGGTGACGGGCGCTGTCGGAATGTTTACGGCGTCCGGCAATCTTCTGGTTTTTTATATGGACAGAGCCCCCCGTAATATCTGGGGTCTGGGCTATTATTTCACTTATATGGTAAAATGGTCCGGCGCTTCGGGAGGGGCGGATATAACCACATATCCTATGGTCGCAACAACAGGATGGGTTGTTACGGTAATAACCGTTCCCGTGGTTTTTCTTATCAAATATATAATGGATAAATGTAACAGGATGGAGTAAAAAATGATTGAATTGATTATTGCTGTTGCGGTTTTATATTTGATTATGTTTTTAACCTTTCTTTTCAGAATAAGGCTACATATTAAACCTAAATTAGAACTTACGGTGACGAGAAAAGGCAAAGGCGTTTTATCCGCCGCAATTTGGTCTGCATGGGGAACGCTGGCGATAGTTTACTGTGTTTCGCTGATTATTCCTATAATATGGATGCTGTATACTTCGTTTAAACCCAGCTGGGAATATACGCTCAATACTTTCTCTTTCCCGAAAGAATTCATGCCTTCAAACTATATAAGAGCGTTGCAGGGGCTTAAAATAACTCAGGGATTGTATACATACGGCGCGGTCGATATGTTTGTGAACAGTCTGTATTATTCGATTCTGTCGCCGCTGAACGGTATTGTATGGACTACTCTGGTGGCTTATGTGATGAGCAGATACCGTTTCAGGGGCTCAAAATTTTTATATAATCTCGGCATAATCATCATGTTGATTCCCATAGTCGGAAATATAGCCGCACAGATGATCCTGTACACAAAACTCGGACTTTACGATAATATGTATGTGGCAATACTTCTGCCGCCGGCTACCGCGTTTTCGGGTATGAATTTTATGATACTGTACGGCGCTTTGAAGATGATCCCGATGGCGTATACCGAAGCGGCGAAGATCGATATGGCAAACGATTTTACGATAATGATAAAAATTATCATACCGATGGTCATACCCACTTGCGCTACGCTGTATATTCTCGGATTCGTTACCGCATGGAACACTTACGAAGCGTTTCTTATATGGTATCCTTCCACGCCTAATCTGGCATACGGAATGTATATGTTCCAGCAGAATGCCACGCAGGGCAGCACGGCGGCGCTGCAGATGCCTGAAATTCTTGCGGGAATGGTGCTGGTGATGATACCGTCTTTGCTGTTGTATATCGCCAGTCAGAAACTTATAAGCAGTAAATTTACGGTGGGAGGGCTTAAAGGTTGAAAAATTTAACAGGCAGAAAATTGTTGTTTGCCGTTTCGGTGCTGATTACCTTTTTGATTTTTATTTTCGGAAATATATATATCGTAAATCCGGCAGGGGTTGCCGGCGAAGAGATTTATGAAAAATCGCAGGCTTTCACGGCGGAAGACGGCGTTGAAAAAATAATTCCCGTGGAAGTTTCAAAAACCGAGAATACCGCGCCGGACGACAGCGTAATAAAGTTGCACGCAAACACCGTCATGAATACCGCCGGCGACGCCGGAGATTATGTTTGGCAAGGCGGGGTGGGGGTGTTCACAAACAGCAGTTATGCTCGTTTTTCGTATAGAAATCCGATAGATTTTTCAACCGTCGGTAAGGATGTAAGTCTTATAGAATTATACGTCCTTGAAGGAAAAGACTACGCTCAGGTCAGCGAGATGACCATAACGTTCACGGACGTAAAAGATCCGTCAAACACTTTTTCGATATATTCATGGGCGAACTTTTCGCATCCGGACTCGGTAATTTACACACGCGTGAATTATCAGGGAAAAAGTTTAGGATTATCGAACGAAACTGCGGAAACGTTAATTTTCGATTCGCAGTACGGAACTGTTTGCTGGGGATGGGCGTTTAAAGCGAGCGCATCTGCAATGTATCCCGTGTCGGTCTCTTTCGACTATGAAAACAGGCAGCTTCTTGCCAATTGTTCGGAAAACAGACAATTCGTGCTTCTCGATCTCGACGATCCCATTCATGTCGGCAAGGGGTATGAATGGAACGGTTTCGGAAGCGGGGAAGCTTTAATGAGCGTATCGATAAATTATACCCAGGCGAAGAAGGGCGGCGTAATCATCAAATCCGTTCTCGGAAACAATCTCGACGGCAATTTTACTTCGTCTGAAGATTTTCCCGCGCCGCAGATAACTTTATCGACCGACGGTATTTACGGCGACGTCATGCCCGAAGGCGCCGTCGGCGAAGAATATGCCCTGCCGAAGGCAAAAGCCTTCGACTGGTTTTTCGGGAAAACGAACGATGATAAAATATCCGTTAAAGTATATAAAGAAAATCTCGGAGAGCATACTGCGGATTGTTCTCAGGATATAGCTGACGGAAATTTTGTGCCGCGTTCTTCAGGAAAATACAGAATAGTTTATAGAGCCGATAATCCCGAACGATATTCGGAACGGTATCTCGATATCAATATAGAAGAACAAATATTTCCGATCGTCATAGTGCAGGAAGAAGAGTATAAAACACCCAGGCTAATGGAGACATTCGTCATCCCCGAAACTTATTATTACGGCGGTTCGGGTATAGTCACTAAGACAGAAACGCTTTATTATAACGGCGAAGAGATCCCATTAAACGACAGTCGTACGGTGGTACCCGACAAAACGGGGACTATATCGCTGAAAGTGGAGTGCAAAGGTTATACGGGTGAAGCAGTCATCAGGTATTTCAATGTCGAAGTGGAAGGGGGCATAGTTCTCACGGTTTCGGGAGTTCCGGTTGCGGTTGCGTCGGGAGAGAGCGTAACGTTGCCGCAGGCAGAGGCTTATATAAGCGATACCGGAGAAAAACTTAATGTTTCCGTCACGGTATACGGGCATCCTTCGGACGGCGTTCTGGTCACCGATAAAACGCAGGGCACGGTGCGCGTAACATACACGGCTGCGGATACTTCGGGGAGGTATGGCAATGCGGAAAAATCTTACGATATTCCCGTAATATCGGCGGATAAAGACAAACCGTCCTGCTTTATGTCGGTTACCGCGGGCGACGTTTTTATGCAGGATACCGATACCGGTATCGAAGTATATCCGAAATCGGAAGCAAGCGTTATCACATGGGCATATCCCGTAATAACGGGATATTCGGGAGATTTGACAAAGATAGTCATTGAAACCGTCAAAGGAAAATCTTCTCCGAATTATATCGACGTTGTGCTGAAAGATTACTATGACGATAACAGCGCCGTATTTTTCAGAATATTTTTGGTTAACGAGACCGGAGAAAACGCAACATACATGCAGGTTAACGGCAAAGGCGAAAGATATATGATTAACGGCACCGCTGAGGCTTCGGGCGGGCTGAATATGTTTATCAAAGCGGGGGAGATATTTGAAACGCTTTCATATTCGTCCGTATGCGAATTAAACGGATATTCCGCCGATGTTTCGGAAATTTCTTTCCGATTCGGAGGAGTGTCCGGTGATTCCTGTATCAAATTCAAAGCTCTGGCGAATCAAAGTCTTATAAGCGAACCGAAAGACAATTCTCCCGTTATCATGTTTTCCGAAAATCTCGAAAAATTACAGGATGTGGTTTTGGGGACAACCGTGAAACTTCCCGGTGTTAAAAGTTACGATATGTTTTCATCAGGATCGGAAATAACTCTTAAAACATTTTCGCCTGACAAAGAATTAATTTTAGAACAGAGCGATCCTTCTCAAGGCGCTGAGTTTACGGCGCAGGCGTTCGGCTCTTATGAAATTATGTATACGGTCAGCGATTCGGACGGCAACACCTCGCGTTACTATTATTACGTTAACGTGATCGACATTGACGGACCGACGCTTACTATAAAAAATAAAGTGCCGGAAAAAGTAAAAGCGGGCGATAAGATCGTCATTCCGGAAGCGAGCGCAAAAGACGATGTCGACGGTGATACCGACGTGTTCATTTACGTAAAAAGACTTTGGGACGGAAGCATTACTATGGTCGAACCGGGGCAGGATTATTATTTTGCGGCGACGGGCGAATATAAACTTGTATTTTTCACCCGCGACGGCAGTTATAATTATACACGCTACGAAACGGTTATCATTGCGGAGGAGTAAAAAGTGGGAAAAATAAGAGCGGTTGATAAAATTATAGCGATATTTCTTAGTTTTTTTATATGTTTTGCGGCGGGATGTCAGAATAAAGATAAAAACGATAATATAGAGACGCAGGTAACGCCTGTCTATAACTATCAGACGGGAATCGATACGAGCGCCGACCCCGTAAACATCGTAAAAGACGGCATTCCGATGTACAGCATTCTCATGCCGTCGTCCGCGGCGGAAGTGATTATATCGGCTGTAAACGAGTTTAATTCTTATGTGGAAAAAGTAAGCGGAACCACTCTGCCGATAGTTTACGATTCTCAACAAATCGAAGGGAATTACATTTCGACGGGAAATACTTCGGCCTGGCAGGCATTGGGGATAGATACAAAAGATCTGAAAAGCGACGGTTTTTTCATTAAATACAATGACGGAAACTTTTACATCGCAGCCAATCTTGACAGGGGCGTAAAGTGGGGGTTATACAGTTTTCTTGAAAGATTTATGGGCATACGGTGGCTTACTGCCACGGTTGAGCATGTTCCTCAAACGTCAACCATAAAAGCTTACCCGTGCGACATAAAGGAAGAACCCGAATTTGAAGGCAGATATTGGTATGGGGGAGACGCCTTGGTGAACAGACAGTATTTTGACCATATGCGTTTTTATGACCCTAACGTTGACGGTTATGACGGCGTATCGCAGTTTCATAACATTACCGACGAACCGCATAATCCCGGAAGCGGCTATCTAAATAAAAGCGATATTGCCCCCGACGGAGACGGCACTCAGACCATCGGCGAACTGCACCCCGAATATTTTACCGATGCCACGAATCCTACAACTTTATATGACATTTGCTATTCCAACGGTATTGACGAAAACGGTCAGCTTAAAGAAGGGCAAAGCTGCGCATCGCTTGTAATAGATAAAATAAAATCCGTGCTGACCGCCGATGCCGAAAAACAAGAGATTCTGAATTTTATGATCGGTCATATGGATGACGGGAATGCCATCTGCCATTGCAAGGTATGCGATGAACGCCGACCGATCTATTCGGATTCGGGAATAATGATCATGTTTATCAAATGTATAGAACGCGAAGTCAATTCATGGCTGACGGAAACGCAGCAACGCACGGTCAAAATAGCGACGTTTGCTTACG
>CAUHGY010000013.1 GCA_959605945.1 uncultured Clostridia bacterium
TCCGGGGGATAAAGCCGCAGCAGAGAAGTTTAAGGAGATAAACGAAGCCAACGAAGTGCTTTCGGATGAAAAGAAACGCAAGCAGTATGATTTTCAGCAGGAACATCCCGAGATGGGAAATGCGGGCGGTTTCGGCGGTTTCGGCGGCGCAGGCGGTTTCGGCGGGTTTGAAGATATTTTCGGCGATATATTCGGCGGTTTCGGCGGAACGCGTCAGCGCGCGCAGACCAAGACCAAAGGCGATGATATTCAGCTTGAACTTTCTTTGAGTTTTCTCGACGCCGCCAAGGGCTGCCGCAGAGAGATAGTTTATACTCACAACGAACCGTGCGCTGCGTGCAAGGGCACAGGCGCCAAGAACGGCACTGCATACAAGACGTGCGAAAAGTGCGGCGGTACAGGTCAGGTGCAGTATACTACGAGCAACGGTTTTTTCCGTTCGGTTTCTGTTCGCCCCTGCGACGAGTGTAAGGGCACGGGCAAAAAGATAATAGAACCGTGCCGCGAATGCTCGGGTAAAGGCTATAACCGAAACAAAACCAAACTTGTGGTCGATATACCGGCGGGAGCGGATACCGGAAGCTACATAAGAAAAGTCGGCTTCGGCGAAGCGAGCGTCAACGGCGGCGCCGCGGGCGATCTTATTATAGTAATGAAAGTCGAACCGAGTAAAATATTCCGCCGTAAACAGTTTGATCTGTACGTAGAAGTTCCCGTCAGTTTCAAAACTGCAGCGATGGGCGGAAAAGTCAAAGTCCCGCTCATTGACGAAACAATGGACTATACGATTCCGGAAGGCACGCAGAGCGGCAAAATATTTTTTGTGCGCGGTAAAGGCATCAAGACATCGCGCGGTACGGGAGATCTGTATATCACGGTAAAAGTGGAAGTACCCGAAAAACTTTCGAGAGAGCAGAAGAAAATT
The DNA here is from genome assembly GCA_959605945.1 of uncultured Clostridia bacterium. Lineage (GTDB taxonomy): Bacteria > Bacillota > Clostridia > Christensenellales > Borkfalkiaceae > UBA1259. The sequence goes on from CAUHGY010000013.1 coordinate 926, forward strand.
CTCGACAGTCTCGACGACGCCACGGATATAAAACAATGTCCTTCCATGCGGCAGTATAAAGACAATATAGAAGCCATGTACGGTAAAAATCCCTATGCAAAATAAATATGAGTAAATTTATCGAACTTTCGGTGTATACGACGCACATCGGCGGAGATCTGGTTGCTGACGTCATGTGGAATTATACGCAGTCGGGCGTGGTTATAAACGACGTCGAAGACGTCATTGCGCTTGCGCGCGACGGCAAAGCATGGGACTATGCAGACGAAAAGATTTTTTCTGCAGACAAAACAGTTATAGTAAAAGCCTATTTTTCCGTTGATAATGCGGATGATTTAAAAAAAGCCGTCCGCGATCTCGAGAACCTCAAAAAGACAAGCCCGCTCGATCTCGGTTCGCTCGAAACCGTGCGGCGGGAAATCGACGGTGACTTATGGCGCACTCAGTGGAAAGAACATTTCAGACCGCTACATATAGGTAAAACGGTAGTCGTCCCTGAGTGGATAAAATATGAGCCGCAGGCGGATGAAAAAATAGTTTTGCTCGATTCCAACATGGCGTTTGGCACCGGCGAACACGAAACTACGTCGATGTGCGTCGAGTTTTTACAAAAATACGTAAAAAGCGGCGATACCGTGCTCGATGTGGGGTGCGGCAGCGGTATTCTCGGCATCACGGCGGCGAAATGCGGGGCAAAAAGGGTTGTGATGACAGATTTGGACGAATGCGCTGTCGCCGCAGCAAGGCATAACGTGCAGCTCAACGGACTTGAAAATTGCGAAATATATCTTAAAAATCTGCTTGACGACAATACCGTCAAAGGCGACGTTATCGCCTGCAATATCATGGCAGAAGTGCTTGTCGCCTTCGCTCCGCATATAGGCAAAAATCTCAACGCCGGCGGCGTGATAATCCTCAGCGGTATTCTTGCCGACAGGCTCGAGAAGGTCAAAACGGCATACGTTGAAGCCGGGTTTGAATTTAAGGAACAGAAAATACGCGGCGAATGGGCGGCGCTGGCGATGCGGGGCGCACTATGAAAGCCGTTGTTTTTACGCTCGGATGCAAAGTCAACGAGTGCGAGAGCGATTCTTTAATTTACGGACTTTCCCGAATGGGTTACGAGGTGTCCGACAAGCTTGAAAAAGCCGACGTTTATATAGTCAACACATGCGCCGTGACGGCAGAAGCCGAAAAAAAATCCCGACAGACGGTCAGCAGAATAAATAAACTCAATTCCGAGGCGCCGATAATATTCACCGGATGCGCATCGCAGAAAAACCCGCAGGCGTTTATAGATAAGCCCAATGTCAGACTTGTTACCGGAACTTACGCCAAAAACGACATACTTCTTGCCCTGAACGGTGCGGACGTAAATGTTTGCGGCATACATATTTCAGAGCACGGCAAGCATTTCGAAGAGTTGTTGCCGTCAAAATCGCTCCGCACCAGGACGTATATAAAAGTGCAGGACGGGTGCGACAATTTTTGCAGTTACTGCATAGTTCCGTATCTTCGCGGACGCAGCCGCAGCCGCGATCCCGAAAAAGTTATCGGAGAGATAGAGCGCCTTGCCCCCAGGGAAGCCGTTATTAACGGCATAAATCTCTCGGCTTACGATTACGGCGGTAGGGGACTGTCCGGTCTTATAGAGATGTTGGGCAGCGTTGACTGCCGCATCAGATTGGGCTCTTTGGAGGTAGGCGTCATAGACGATAAATTTCTTTCCGCGCTCGGAAGGCTGAAAGATTTTGCCGAACATTTTCATCTCTCGCTGCAATCGGGTTCGGACAGTGTGTTGAAAGACATGAACCGTCGTTATACGGCAGAAGAATATCTTGAAAAAGTGCGGCTTATCCGATCGTATTTTCCTGATGCCGGCATCACAACAGATATCATCGCGGGATTCCCGACGGAGAGCGATAAGGACTTTGAGAATACGCTTGCAGTGATAGATCAAGCCGCTTTTTCGGATATCCATCCGTTTACTTTCAGCATGAGAAGCGGCACGTCGGCGTATAGCATGAAAGATCTTCCGCACGACATAAAGAAAAAACGCCTTGTAAAACTTCTCGAAAAAAAAACGCAGTGTAAAGCTGCGTTCATAGCCGCGCAGTGCGGGAAAATTCAGCGGTTTTTATGCGAAGAATTTACCGACGGCTTTTTCGAGGGGTATTCGGGCAACTATATAAGGCTGTACGCAAAAGATCGGATAAGCGTCGGAGAAATGCGGCGCGCCGAGATTGTTTCGCCTTTCAAAGACGGCGCTTTGGTGCGTATAGTCGATTAAAAATTCGAATTTAAAGGAGAAACGCTATGAATGATTGTCTTTTCTGCAAAATGATTTCGGGTGAAATTCCGACCGACAAGGTCTACGAGGACGGGGATATGATAATTATAAAAGACATCGCCCCCAAAGCCGCAAATCATTTTCTCTGCATTCCCAAATCGCATTTTAAGCTGCTTTCCGAAATGGATGAAAAGCAGAGCGAAATGTTAAAACGCTGTTTTATAAAAATACCGCAGCTGGAAAAAGAACTGGGTTTATCGGGCGGTTACCGCCTGGTAATAAATCAGGGCGACGATGCGGGGCAGACCGTTTTTCACCTGCACATACATATTCTGTCCGGGCAGAAAATGGGATGGACTCCGGCATAAAGAGACCGCTTATACAGTTATTGATTTAACGCGTGATCGATTGCCAAGGGCTATGTCTTGCGCGATAAGTATTAATTTGAAAGATAAAAAGCAAAGCAGTAAATTTCAAAATATCTTTCGTTTAAAAGAATGTCGGAGGAATAAAAACACTGTTTTTCCGTGCGCACCGATTGCCGTGCGCGCGGAAATTTTATATTCAGCCGTTTTGTGCCGACGTTTCCGGTCGCGTAAAACACAATTTAGGCGTTGCCGCGCCGCGGATACGGTCGGGGAAGACCGTCCGCGGCGCGGCATGGCTATTAAACATTTTCTCAAACGCGTTCGTCAAAAGCCTGTAAATAAAATGCGCTTCGGTTTTTTGCGCCTGCGGTATGATCTGTCCGTGCGCGTATTTTTTTATTTACGGAAAATCGGAAAAACGGGTATTCAGAGTTTTTCTCTTCCGAGAATGTAATCGGTCGTTTCGTCGTAAAAATCGGCAAGCGCGCATATTATTTCCAGCGACGGTTCGCGTTGATCGTTTTCGTAACGGCAGTAAGCCTGCCGTGAAATATTGAGAAACGCGGCAAGGTCGTTTTGAGTGAGTTTTCTGTCTTTTCTCAGTTTTATAAGATTTGCTCCGATTTTCATAATTCTCCCGTCTGTTTTAAAGCAGTTTTTTTATATATCCGCAGAAAATAGCTTTTTGCGGCAGAAATATATGACTTTTTATTGACATATTACCATTTTGGTGCTATACTATTCCAAAAAGCACCAAAATGGTGCTTTTTGGAACGTCGTCGATTAACGCCGTCTGATGACCTGCGGTTCGTAACGTCAATATTTTGATTTAAAGATCGGTCGTTGTGCCTGCCGACATTATTGCCGACAGTTTTTATATATTATATCTTTGTCATGATTGCAGCGAAAAAAGGAAAAAACCGTAAATGCCCGGAAGAGCCCGGAATCTATGTTAAAAAGAGCCGTGCGGCAGAGTGGATAAAAACCGACGCAAAACTTCTTGCCGTAGCCGCGGTATATTATTTAATTCTGTTTATTGCGGGGGAAAGTTGCCTGATAAAGTCTATAACAGGCAGAGAATGTCCGTGCTGCGGCATGACGAGAGCGCTTATTTCGCTATTAAAAGGAGATATTTACGGCTACGCGGTTTATAATCCGCTGGCCCTTCCCGTCGCAGCCGGTATTTACTTCAATTTACACGCAGGAAAAGGCAAATTTAAAACTTTTACGGATATCTTCACCGCGATTACTGCGGTTTTGGTGTTCGCAAGGTATATAAACTATTTATTTTAAGGAGAAAGTCGCAAATGACACAAGAAAAGGTAGATATGTACATTATGTCTAACTCAAAGTACTTCCCGTCGGAAAGCATTCCGCTTATCAAGGAAAAAATGCTTTCCGCAGATGAAAGCAGATATGCTATGATTCAGGCCGCGGAACTCAAAGACCCCACGACAATAATGATAGTCTCTGTGTTGCTCGGTTCGTTGGGCGTAGACCGTTTCATGCTGGGAGATACGGGAATAGGGGTTTTGAAACTTCTGACCGGCGGGGTTTGCGGTATACTTACAATTATCGACTGGTTTACGGTGATGAAAAAGGCGAGAGAGAAAAACAGAGATAAACTTTTAAGCATTTTATAAAAATCATCCGCATCAGGCCGCTGACGTGCGAATATTGCGATAAAGCCGAAATGCATCAAATTATCAGAAAAGCAAATTACACAGATTAAATTTTATTTCGGGCGCTTTTCCCCGCACGTTTTGTAACGGGCGGGGAAAAGTTATGTAATAAAGATAATTTTTCGGATGGAAAAATTCGGATGGAGAAATTCGGATGGAAAAATTCTGATGGAAAAATTCTGATGGAAAAATTCTGATGGAAAAATTCTGATGGAAAAATTCTGCGCGGTATGTTTGACCGCTTTAATTAATTACCGCATCGGCATAAATCTAATTAATATTTAAAACAGCTTATTTTTAAAATAATTGTTACCGACGCGACGGCAATTCCCGTGCCGAAAGCACTTTGAATTTTTAAAAGCATGATAGATTTATTTTAACGATAAAGCATTTTTCGCGTTGGTAAACCCTGCAAAGACCCTTAAAAAGCAAAATCCGTTGACAAAACGCTTTAGCGCCGCTAAAATATATAAGATACGAAATCACACACTTGTACAGGAGAAACGGTTTTGGAAAAAACTAAAAAGAGAAACGGGTTTGCGAGCGGTATCGGATTCATACTCGCAGCGGCGGGCTCGGCGATAGGACTGGGCAATTTATGGAGTTTTCCTTATAAGACGAGCGCGAACGGCGGCGCAGCGTTCGTGCTGCTTTATATATTGAGCGCGGCGGTTATCGGTTCCATAGTCATGATAGCCGAAATTTATCTCGGCAAACGTTCGCAGGCAAATCCGGTAACCGCATATAAAAACACCCGTAAAAGTTTGGGCTGGCTGGGGCTTTTTGCTATTATAATACCTTTTTTCATAATATGCTATTATTCTGTTCTCGGCGGCTATACGGTCAAGTTTACCTTGAATTCTTTCAACCGCAATTCCGAGATTCTCACGTCTTTTACGGGAAATATAGGAGAAGTTATCGTATACACGGCGATTTTTATGGTGCTTGCGCTTACCGTCGTCATGGCGGGCATCAAGAACGGCATTGAAAAAGTTTCAAAGATTCTGATGCCTGCGCTGTTTATAATACTTTTTGCAATCGCTGTTTACAGTCTGTGTCTCGGCGAAGGGGTGGCCGAGGGATTGAATTATTATCTTAATCCTGATTTTTCAGCGCTCGGTTTCGAAGGAGTGCTTGCCGCGATGAGCCAGGCGTTTTTCTCGCTGTCGCTCGGAATGGGAATAATCGTAAGTTACGGCTCTTATGCCGGCAAGGAAGTAAAAGTGGGAAAATCGGTTGCCATGATCTGCCTGTTCGATACGCTTGTGGCGCTGTTTGCAGGGCTTGCCATTTTTCCCGCAATATATCATTATCAGGCGGTTGCGGGGGCAGAGCTTCCCGATCACGGACTGTTATTGCTGTTTTCTTCTCTGCCGCTGGTGTTCGACAATCTCGGGGCATTAGGTCAGACGGTTTCGTTTTTGTTTTTCGGAATGGTGGTTATAGCGGCGCTGACTTCTGTAATATCTCTTCTCGAAGTGGTCACGCAGTTTGCGATACAGAAGTTCAGGATCAACAGAAAAAAAGCTATTCTCATTGTGGCTGCTTTAAGTTTTGCTCTGTCGGTGCCGATAGGGATATCTCTCGGTTTCGATATCGGCGGAAAAGATATTATGAAAATCTGCGGAGAAAACTGGCTTGATTTTTTCGACAAGGTCACGAATGTTGTATTAATGCCGCTCTGTGCGTTGGGATCATGCGCGGCGTTGGGTTGGGGAATTCTGAAACCGAAGAAAAGAAGCGATATTTTCAACCCCGTGTTTTTGTATAGAACGCTTGACGAGGAAGGGCTTAAACTGGGTCGGTTCGGAAAATTTTTCGCGGTTATGGTAAAATATGTCACGCCTCTGTTGATTCTTTTGGTGGAGATCTTCGGGGTCGCGGACATTATATTTCCGAAGACAGACGGGGCGAGAACGTTTGATTTGAATGGTCTCGGAATAGTGTTGACTGCGTGTGCTCTGCTGATCATAGCCGTTGCCGTGTATTTCATATTTTTCTGTAACAAGAATACCGGTTGCAACGACGATGAACATAAATATGAAAAAAGGGAATCTGAAAACGGCGAATTTGTCGCCTGATGCTGTCTTTTTCGGTCTGCCGCGGGGAAATTTTGTCTTAAAGTGTCGGAAAAAGTATCCTGATGCGTAAATTTTTTCCGAAATTCAAAATAAATAAAAAAATTTTCTTAAAATTGTTAAAATCGTTTGACAAATACAGGCGATACAATTATACTTATTATCGTTCGCTTAGAATAATAACGGTCGGGAAGACAAAGGAGGGTGAAATGGAATGTCCACAGTAAGAGTCGGAGAGAATGAAAATCTTGACAGCGCACTGCGCCGTTTTAAGAGAAAATGTTCGCGTGACGGCATAATCGGAGATTTGCGCAAAAGGGAGCATTACGAGAAACCTTCCGTAAAAAGAAAGAAAAAGTCCGAGGCCGCAAGAAAGAGAAGTATCAAAGGATAAAATCTAAAGATCTACCGAAGACAGTTTCGGTAGATTTTCATTTTTAAAGCGAATAATGTAGAATATTGTAGAAAAGGTTTTTGAGAGGTGAACATGATGAGAGAAGAACAGAAAACACTTAAACAGTATTGTCGCGAAGCAAAGAAACGCTTAAAGCAAGGGTTCTGGCAGAATTATAGGAAAAGTCTTTCCGAAGAATTGAAAAGAGCCGAGCTTGCAGGTATTCCGACGTCAAAGGTAAAAGAATATTACACGCAGAAAGTTGCGGGTGACATAAAACACATCAGAGACGAAAATGAAGAGTTTTACGAGAAAGTCAAAAAACTGCTCGAAGAAGAAGGCGAAGTTCCGAACGCCATCGGCAGGCTTACCGACAGGTCGGTCTTTAACGAACTTTCTTATGAAGAGCAGCAAAGATATACTCTCGGGTTATCTGAGAAATATCTTTGGGCGGTTGAGCGCTTTCGTCGGGAAAAAGAGATGGGGTACAGAGCTTAGAGATTTGTATCCGGCCGAAAAAGAAGGAAATATCCTTCTTTTTCGCTTTTTAAATGATTTAATGCTATGAACCGGCGAAAAACTATTGCCGATGCGCTCGGCATGCGCGGTTAATGCGGCGGCCCGGGAACGGGAGAACTTTGTTCGGTTTATCTTCATTAAAACTTAAAAACGGTTTCGCCGGCTTTTAAGATGCGGAATATCGATCCGTGCATAAACGGCACAGGCCGTTTTTTTTATGTAAAATTTTCATAACGGCGGCTGCGTTCTTGAAAAAAATCATAAAGCGTGTTATAATATATGCGGTTGTATACAGCCTAAAATTTGCAGGACGGAATGACGTATGGCTAAAAAAGCTAAAAATATAATCGAAGATAAAGTTACTTTGAGCGCCGAGGCGGTCGGAACGGTAACTTATGCGGATTATTTTACCAAGAGTCCGCTTTTTCTTTCCGTACAGGTCAAAAACGACGGAGCGGAATCGGTTTCTGACCTGACACTTACGATCGAGGATGACGGCGGGCTGGTTATAAAATCGGTAAAGGAAATTCCGGAACTTCCCTTTGAGAGCGCTGTGGAAATATCTTTCGAAAACGAATTGTCGCCTGCGTATTTTATAGATTTAAAAGAAGCAAAGGAAGAAAGGGTAAAGCTGACTCTTGCGAAAGACGGCGAAACAATTGCGGAAAATACATATACGGTAACGGCATTGCCGTTCGATTTCTGGCAGGGTTTTTACGGCAACGTATCCCAGATTGCCTGTTTTGTGAGACCGAGAATCGCAGACTGTGCCAAGATACGTTCGGAAGCGCTTGCTCAGCTTAAAAAATGGGGAACGGTTTACGAAGGGGAAGGTTATGACGGGGCGGATAAAAATACCGTCCGTCAGACTGCCGCTGCTGTTTTTGCGGCGATAAGACGGTATTCCGCAGAGATGACGGAATGCGACCTGACCGTACCGGTGGCGGCGGGGTCGGGGACCGGGATTCTTTCCGAGAAAAAAGCAAACATTCTCACGATGTCGGTTTTTGTTAGCGCCTGCCTTGAAAATTTCGGATTGCATCCGCTGATATTTTTAGGCGAAGAGGAGGCAACATGCGGCGTATGGCTGTATGACAGTTGTTTTATGGATACCGTGTCGGACGATATGCAGCTTGTCGCAAAATATGCAGCCGACGGCATCAATAATCTCAGCTGTTTTGACGTTAGCGATCTTTTCTGGGATAAGAGCGTGGCTTTTTCGACTTCGGAAAAGCATTTCTTGCAGAAGCTTAAAGCCGAAAAATATGAAAAATGCGTTGATGTGCGCCGCTGCCGGTTAGAGTCTTTATTCCCCCTGCCGCTGCGAGAAAAAGGGATCGGGGGGTACGAATTACTTTCGGAAGAAGAAAGTTCGCCTTTTTCCGCGCCTAAAGCACTTTCTTCCGCAAAAAAAATAAAAGCCGAGGGTAAACAGCCCAAAAACAAGCAATGGGAAAGGCGGTTGCTTGATCTTTCGATGAAAAATTCGCTTCTGAATTTTAAAAGCGATCAAAGCGTTTTGCATGTTTATTCCGCTTCGCCGGACACTACGCTTGCGGCGTTTTCGGAAAACGGCGAAATGCTTCTGGAAGCGCGTGCCGTCAACGGTGTCGGCGGTAAAAAACCTGACGGCGGAATCGGCGCGGGCGGACTTACCAAGGCGCATAAAGAGCTTATAAGAATAGAAAATAACGGCGGCGTTGTGCGCACGTATGCGGATGAACCATCCTTTGAAGAATCCATACGGCGGCTTATCAGAAAAAGCCGAGAGGCGGACGAAGAGTCGGGATCAAAGATACTTTATATAGCGTACGGATTTTTAAAATGGCTTCCGAAAAACGAAACGTCGGCAAAATACGCACCGCTCGTGCTTCAGCCTGTATCCTTAAAAACGGCAAGGGGCGGCAGGGGATATGCGCTATGCGTTTCCGACGAAGAACCGACGGTAAATTCCACCCTGCTCGAATTTTTAAAACGCGAATTCGGTCTGGACGTGCGCGGTCTGGACGGCGGCTTGAAAGGTCTTAAAATATCGGAAATTCTCGCCATGATGAGAATGGAAACCGTCAATATGCAGGGCTGGGACATTTACGACGACGTTTACGTGGCACCGTTTTCTTTCGCGCGCTATCAGATGTGGCAGGACGTCCGCAAAAACATGGCGGAGTTTTCCAAAAATCCCATAGTGGCATCGCTTCTCGGCAATCGTTCTCTTCTTCAAGATAACGACGACGTCGATTTGAAAGAAGACAATACTTCTCCCGAAAACACCCTTATGCCGCTTCCTGCCGACAGTTCGCAGTGGGAAGCCGTGGCTCTGTCTCAGACGGGAAAGACTTTTGTTCTCCACGGGCCTCCGGGAACGGGTAAAAGTCAGACTATAACCAATATGATAGCAAACGCCCTTAAAGACGGCAGACGCGTACTTTTCGTCGCCGAAAAACAGGCGGCTTTGTCTGTGGTAAAAAAGCGCCTTGACGGGATAGGCATAGGCGATTTTTGCCTTGAACTGCATTCGGCAAAAACAAGTAAAGCCGAAGTTTTGCAAAAACTTCAGAGTACCCTTGCGTTGGCCGGCAGCGAACAGCCTGCGGATATTTCCGAAAAAGCGCAGGCAATAGACGAAATCAGAAAAAAACTCGGGGAAACGACCGCGTCGCTGCATAAACGCCGCCGTCTCGGCGTGTCGCTTTACGAAGCGATGCTGATATACCGTAAAAACATTCACGCGCCCGAACTGATGAACATAGAAAGCGCTTTTTACGATTCGCTCACAAAAGACAAGATCGAAAAATATGAGGAAATGATTATACGTGCGGCAACTGCCGCGAAAGAATGCGGCGGCGTGTATAATTCTCCTTTTTACAATGTCAATCTCACCGAGTTCAGCACGGAAAAGAGAGAGAGCGTGTATTGTTCCTGCGAAGTGATGATCGCAGAGATAAAACATCTTAAAAATTATTTGGCGCTGTTTTTGGACCTGTATCGCCAGAAAATAAGCGTTCTTACGCGCAGGAAGCTGGAAATTTTAAAAGATATTGCCGTCATGCTCGACGGCGGAGCTCTTAAAAAATATTTCAACTGCGCGGAAAGCGAGTTTCTTGCTTTTTATAATGCCAATGTGGTTTTCGACAGGTCGTGCGAGTATTATTTTTCCCGTTTCAGAAAACTTGTCGATGCGGGCAAAGAATATGAAGAAATTCTTGCCGATATAGAAGCCGGAAAAAGTCTTTCCGAAAATAAGGCGGCCGAAAGACTTATTTTAAAGCTGAAGAAAACCGCGATCGATTCCGGAAAAGTTGCCGATTACGAAAAGGCGGTGGAAACGCTTTGCATTATGTACCGCGCAATGGCCGACATAAAAGCACATACGTCTCTTTCGCAGAATTTTACGACGGCTTTCGGTAAAACCGACTTTTTCGACGGAAGAAAGAAATTTCTGTCGGATCTCTACAAGCTTGGCGATCTTGCGGCAAAACTGTTTATGGATTACAATGCCGACGGCTTTTTCAGCGTGTGCATACGTGCGGCAGGCGGCTTTGCAAAACCGGTTTTAAAAGGTCTTATACGTTCTGTCAACAGCTTCTTTTCCAGTGAGGATAATTTCACGGAATGCACGTCGGCGGACAGAAAAAAACTTCCGGAAGAAGATATTCTTGAATATTATACGGCGAAAGCGGGTGCGCTAATCGAAAATATAGATATGCTCGGAAGCTGGTGCGTTTACCGCGAAACCGCAGACCGCCTTGACCGCGAAGGGCTGACCTTTATAACCGACGCGCTTGAAAACGGCGCCGTGACAAGCGAAAACATAGTCGCCGGATTTGAAAAGAATATTTATAAAAATTTTCTGCTTACCAATATTCCGTCCGACCCGGTGCTGTCGCGCTTTTCCGCCGCCGTAACCGACGAGCAGTCGGAAATGCTGCGCCGTGAAACGGATGATTTTGCAAAGGATGTGAGGGCGTTTATCCGTGCGACGCTGATTTCACGGCTCCCCGCGGAGAATGCCGAAAGCACTCTCGGCGCCGAACTTATGCACTTTAAAAGGCTTGCAAAAAACAATCTTCGGGGAGCGGGACTGCGTAAATTGTTCGCGGAAATTCCCGGGCTTCTCGGGGTGGCGGCGCCGTGCCTGCTGATGAGCCCCGTTACCGTAGCGCAGTATCTGCAGGCGGAAAATTCGATGTTCGACATAGTCATATTTGACGAAGCGTCGCAGATGCCTACGGCAGAAGCGATAGGCTCGCTTGCCCGCGCCGGGCAGGCGGTGATCGTCGGCGATCCCAGGCAGCTGCCTCCGACGGCATTTTTCAACGCCAATTACGTAGACGAGGAAAATCTGGAAAACGAGGATCTCGAAAGCGTGCTTGACGATTGTCTTGCTCTCGGTATTCCGCAGAGACATCTTATCTGGCATTACCGCAGCAAACATGAGAGCCTTATAGCGTTTTCCAATATCATGTATTACGGCAGCAAGCTGTGCACGTTTCCTTCTCCCGACGCGCTTGACAGCAGGGTAAAACTTGTAAGAGTCGAAGACGGCGTGTATGACAGAAGTCTGACGAAAATCAACCGTGCCGAAGCCGACGCACTCGTAAAAGAAGTAGTCGACAGACTGAAGGATCCGGTGAAAAGAAAATCCAGCATAGGCATAGTGACGTTCAGTTCGGTGCAGAGAGATTATATTGAGAGGAAACTGTCCGCAGCGCTTTCTGCGGCAGGAGCCGAGAGCGCCGCTTACGACAGGGAAGAGCCGTTGTTTGTCAAAAATCTTGAAAACGTGCAGGGCGACGAACGCGACGTTATATTTTTCTCTGTATGCTACGGCCCGGACAAGAGAGGAAAAATATCTCTCAATTTCGGACCTATAAATCAGGCAGGCGGATGGCGACGGCTGAACGTTGCGGTATCTCGCGCGCGTGAAGAAATGGTGGTGTTCTCGTCGATGACGAGCGCAGATATAAATCTTGAAAAGACCAACTCCAAGGGGGTGGCAGGGCTTAAAGCTTTCCTCGAGTTTGCCGAGAAGGGCAGAACGACCATTGCTCTGCGCTCGGACGATCTCGATAAAAAACGCAGGACGGGTATAGGAAAGTATATTGCCGAAGAGCTTTCCGCTTACGGTTACGACTGCCGTTACGACGTAGGGGTCTCCGATTTCAAAATAGACGTTGCCGTAATAGATCCCAAAAACAAGCACAGGTTTATTCTTGCCGTAATGTGCGACGGAAAGGCGGATTTTTCCGTCAAGGACAGATATGTTTTGCAGATACAGACGTTAAAACGCAACAATTGGAACGTCATTCGCGTTTATGCGGTCAACTATTTTGCCAATCCCAAACGGGAAATAAAAAAGATCAAGGATATGCTTGACAGGCTGACAGGCGCCGATAAACGTGCCGGCGCCGGACTCAACCGTTTCAGAAAGGTCTATAAAGCCGCGCAGCTTTTGCCTCTTTACGAGAACTCGCAGTATGTAACGGAAGGGTTTAACGATGCCGAAATAGTCGCACGGCTTAAAGCGATAGTCTCTCAGGAAGAGCCGATAAGCGAAGAGTTTTTAATAAAGCGCTGTCTGTCTTCTCTCGGAATTTCAAAATACGGTTCAAAGACCGAAAATAAAATGCGCGCGCTGATAGCATCCTGCAATTTCAAATTCGAAAAACTTCTCGGCAGAATTTATTACAGAAAGAGCGACAAAACCGCGTCTTTCGATCGTTACCGCGTCGAAGAAGGCGAACCTTTGAGAAAAACCGAAAGCGACTTTACGCCGTACGAAGTGATCGCGCTTGTGCGCGGAGCGCTTGAGGACAAAGTGGCCCTTTATCCCGACGAAGTTGCTTCTGTTTGTGCCGGAGTTTTAAGAATTCAGCGTATGAGCGATAAATTCGCTCTCTTTATCGATGACTGCGTCTCTCTCGGCGAAGAACGCGGATTGTTCGTGAGATCGGTTTCGGACAGAATATCGCTTGCCTGATAAGCTGCGGCGGGAATATAAACTGCTGCGGGAAATTGACCGATAAAGCGGTTGGAAAACCGATTTCACTAAAACTGTCGGCGCGAAAACGCTCGGTTCGTAATTTTTTAATCAATAAGTAACCGCGTCCCCGGTAATATAACCGGGGACGCGGGTTTTTATAAAGCGTTGTATTTAGTTGTATTTAATTGATAAGCGATCATATCGGTTTGAATTTTTAACGGGAAACCGCACCGTTGATACAGTCAATGCGTCTGCGTATTTCAGTTTTCGTAAATGAATTTTTTCAAAAGCATCAGATTGTCTCTGAAAAGGAAAGTCTTTATTCCGAATTTTTCGGCTGCATCGAGATTTATTTGCAGATCGTCCGTATAAACGCATTCGGACGGTACAAGCGAGAATTTATCGATCAGATATTTATAGATAGCGGGGTCGGGCTTTATTCTTCTGATAGGTGCGGAATAAACTTTACCGTCGAAAAGTTCGAGTACGGGAAACTTATGCTCGCGTTCGATAAAATGTTCTGTCATGTTTGAAAGAATATACAGTTTGTATCCTTTCGTTTTAAGTTCGCGTATAAGATTTTCGGTGGCGAGATTGAAAAGCACGTAATCTTCCCACTGCGTTAAAACGCCTTTTGCCACATCGTGATACTTTTCGGGAAGGGTAGACAGTACTTTCCTGAGATGTTCTTCGGGAGTAAGAACGCCTTCGTCCATGCGTTCCCAATCGAAAAATATTTTTTCTTTGAGCATTTCAAAGTCACGGCCGCTGTAAAAATTGCCGAGAAGATAGTCTCTGTTAAACTTCATTAGCACGTTTCCGATGTCGAAAATAACGTTTTTAATCATAAAACTCCGCCGTAAAAAATATGTATAACGGTAATATTTTATTATTGTCCGCGAAAAAAGTCAAATAAAAACATCGCCGCCGCAAGAATTGCATTTTGAATTTTATTGTTTTTGTTTAACGAAAAATAAAGGTAAATTTTGCCTTAACGTATTGACTTTTAGTTTATTGTATATTATTATATATATAATAAATAATATATTAACAGACGGTATTAACTACGGAGGATTCAATGGCTGGAAACATCAAGCGCGACGCGTTGAGAATTACAATCGACTACAACAATATGATGGAGGATTTTATCGGCGAAAGAGAGGGCTTTTCGGACGATGATTTTGCGTCAGGGAAAAAAGTGATCGCAGACGCCTTCGAGCGCGTAAAGCAAAATCGCGGCAAGGGAATGATGGGATGGACCGAACTTCCTTATAATCAGAAAGATACGGTGGAAGATATTATAGCAACTGCCAAAGAAATAAGAAAAAAATTCGACGCTTTCGTTGTTCTCGGCATAGGAGGGTCGGCACTCGGACCTATAGCGGTGTTCCAGTCGCTTTGCCATCTTCGTCACAACGAACTTAAAAGATCAAAGAGAAAATATCCCAAACTCTATGTGGAAGATAACGTAGATCCGGAGAGAATGGCGGCTCTTTTCGATGTGCTGGATCTCGAAAAAACCATGTTCAACGTCGTTACGAAAAGCGGTTCGACCAGCGAGACAATGTCGCAGTATCTCATCATTATGGACGCGCTTAAAAAGAAATTCGGCGATAAAGCCGGAGAGCATATGATCGCCACCACTTCTTCGGCGAAAGGGAATCTCATCAAAATAGCAAAAGAAGAAGGACTTAAAACTTTTTACATTCCCGACGGCGTAGGCGGCCGTTTTTCCGAACTTTGTCCCGTGGGGCTCCTGCCGGCGGCGGTCTGCGGCATAGATATCAAAGCCATGCTCAGAGGCGCGGCCTATATGGATAAACTGTGCAGCGTAAAAGACGTAAGGAAAAATCCGGCGTTGCTTTGCGCCTTCCTCGAATATACCGCCATGCAGCGCGGCAAGAACATTTCGGTGATGATGCCGTATGCCGACAGCCTTAAATACATAGCTGACTGGTATTGCCAGTTGTGGGGCGAAAGTCTCGGCAAAGCCGCCGACCTTGACGGCAATATTGTCTATGCGGGTCAGACGCCCGTGAAAGCTCTGGGAGTAACCGATCAGCATTCGCAGGTGCAGCTTTACAGAGAAGGGCCTTTCGACAAGGTAATTACCATAATCGCCGTCGAGAATTTCCGTTCCGACGTAGAAATAAGCGAAGGCTGCGCAAATATTCCCGACGTCAATTTCCTGTGCGGGCACACTATGGGCGAGCTGATAAACACCGAACGTAAAGCTACGGAGTATGCGCTCACCACCGCGGAGAGACTTAATTTCACCATCACTCTCCCTTGCGTGAACGCTTTTACCGTGGGAGAACTGCTGTATATGTTTGAAATGGAAACGGCATATACGGGAGCAATGCTCAATATAGATACATTCAACCAACCCGGGGTGGAAGGCGGCAAAAACGCCACCTATGCGTTGTTCGGCAGAAAGGGTTACGAAAGCACAAAGGCCGAAATGGACGCGGCGCCCAAAAAAAATCCCGATTATTTTTGTTAAGGAGTTTTATGCCTGTAAAGAAAAATACGCCCAAGCGCAATGATTTTCCCGTCTATTTGTTTCATCAGGGCACCAATTATTCGGCTTATGAATTTTTGGGCGCTCATTTCGGCAGGGAAAACGGCGTTTCGGGCGTTTTTTTCAGAACATGGGCGCCCAATGCCGACGCAGTTTCGGTAGTGGGCGATTTCAACGGGTGGAATCCCGAGGCAAACCCCGCCGAGAGAATAAGCGACGGCGGTATATACGAAGCCTTCGTACCGGCGCTGAAACAGTTTGATCTATATAAGTTCGCCGTCATAAAAGACGGAAAAACATTCTATAAGGCCGATCCTTATGCTTTTTATTCCGAGAAAGCGCCGCATACGGCCTCTGAAATTTACGATCTTTCGGGCTATGAATGGAGAGACGGCGATTATATCAGAAACAAGGTGCCGCCGTACGACCGTCCCATGAATATTTACGAGGTCAATTTTGCCTCCTGGAAGCGTCATGCGGACGGCGGATATTACACTTACAGAGAGCTTGCAAAAGAACTTGTAAACTACGTTGCGGCGCTCGGTTACACGCATATAGAAATAATGCCCGTCTCCGAATATCCTTTTGACGGTTCCTGGGGATATCAGGTGACCGGATATTACTCGATAACTTCCCGTTTCGGCACCCCGCACGATTTCATGTATTTTGTGGACGAATGCCATAAAAAGGGTCTGGGAGTGATTCTCGACTGGGTGCCGGCTCATTTTCCGAAGGACGAGCACGGGCTTTACGAATTCGACGGCACTGCCTGCTATGAAAATCAGGGTTGGGACAGAAAAGAGCATAAGGCGTGGGGCACGCGCATCTTTGACTGGGGCAGAAACGAAGTGCAATGTTTTCTTATTTCAAACGCCCTGTTTTTGATGGAAGTTTTTCATGCCGACGGTCTCAGAGTGGACGCTGTGGCGTCGATGCTTTATCTCGATTACGACAGAAAGGCGGGCGAATGGATACCTAACCGCAACGGCGGCAACTATAATCTCGAAGCCATTGCTTTTTTGCAGAAACTTAATACGGAAGTATTTAAAAGATTTCCTCACGCATTGATGATTGCCGAAGAATCCACGGCTTTCCCGATGATAACAAAACCCGTCGACGTGGGAGGACTCGGCTTTAACTTCAAATGGAACATGGGATGGATGAACGATTCGCTTTCATATATGCAGACCGACCCTTATTTCCGTTCGGGCGCGCACAATAAACTCACGTTTTCCATGTATTATGCGTTCAGCGAGAACTTTATTCTGCCCATATCTCATGACGAGGTGGTTCACGGCAAAAAATCGTTGATAGACAAAATGTTCGGCGATATTGACTGCAAGTTTGCAAATCTGAGAGCTTTTAACGCTTATATGTATGCGCATCCCGGTAAAAAACTGACGTTTATGGGCAACGAGTACGGGCAGTTCAGAGAATGGAATTATCAGGAAGGCCTGGAATTTTTCATGTTGGGTTTTGAAAATCACAAAAAGCTTTTCGATTACAACAGGAAGCTTAACTTTATTTATAAAGATACGCCTGCTCTTTACGAAAGGGACGACGGATGGGCGGGCTTTGAATGGATAAGCGCGGATGAAAGGGATAACAATATCATATCATTCATCAGGAAAGATAAAAAAGGCAGTTCCGTCACTGTGGTAATAAATTTTTCGGGCAACGATTTCAGACGGTACAGGTTGGGGGTTGACAGCGGCGCTTACAAAATCGTGCTTTGTTCGGACGACAGAAAGTTCGGCGGATCGGGCAGAGTGAGCCGTAAAAGTCTTAAGACGGTTAAAAAAAGCGCGCACGGAAAAAAATATTCGCTTTCGCTGCGGCTGCCGCCGTTTACCGCGCTGTATCTCGTGAAGTCCGAAAATGCCGGAAATCAACAGGCATGAACGGCATAAAAATAGAAAGTCATTAACCGTGGTGCAAAGACCGCAGACAGCGCCCGGGTTCGTTTAAAACAGCACAGAACATAAGGAGAACTTGAAATTTATGATAAGGAAGAAAAAATGTGTGGCCATGCTTCTTGCAGGCGGGCAGGGCAGCAGGCTCTACGCGCTTACGAACAATATCGCAAAGCCGGCGGTATCTTTCGGCGGAAAGTACAGAATTATCGACTTTCCGCTGTCTAACTGCGTCAACTCCGGCATTGATACCGTGGGCGTTCTGACGCAATATCAACCGCTATTTTTAAACGACTACATAGGCAACGGTCAGCCGTGGGACTTGGACAGGGCATTCGGCGGCGTGCATATTCTTTCGCCTTATCAGGGTAAACATTCTTCCGACTGGTATAAAGGTACTGCAAACGCAATATATCAGAATCTGCATTTTTTGCGGCAGTTCAATCCCGATTATGTGTTGGTTCTGTCCGGCGACCACATTTATAAGATGAACTACTCTACAATGCTTAATTATCATATTCTGTACAATGCGGACTGCACCATTGCGGCGATTGACGTGCCCCTTGCCGACGCCGGCCGATTCGGCATTCTGAACACGAGAGAGGACGGCAGCATTTACGAGTTTGAGGAAAAACCTAAAAAGCCCAAGTCTACTTTGGCGTCGATGGGCATATACATTTTTTCGGCCGACAAACTTTATAAGTATCTGGAACAAGACAATGCAGACTTATCTTCATCGCATGATTTCGGGAAGAACGTGCTTCCCGCAATGCTTGCTGCCGGCGAAAAGATGATGGCTTATAAGTTCGAGGGGTATTGGAAAGATGTCGGCACACTGGATTCGCTTTACCAGGCCAATATGGATCTTCTCGGCGATGTTCCCAAATTCGACGTTGCCGATACGGGATGGAAAATACAGTCCAGAAGCCCGCTTGCTCCTCCGCAGTATCTCGGAAAAGACGCCAAGGTCAACGGCAGCATCATAATGTCCGGCAGTGAAATTTACGGCACGGTGGAAAATTCGGTGCTGTCAAGCTCGGTCATTGTCGGGAAGGGGGCGGTGGTCAAAAACAGCATAATTATGGCAGATACCGTCATCGGCGACGGCGCGACCGTCGAATATTCGATCATCGATGAAAACACCGTTGTGGGTAAAAACGCCGTAATAGGACGGCCCAAATCGTCGGGGGCAGGCATGGCTGTGCTGGGCAGAAATATTAAAATTTGCGACGGAGGCGTGATCGAAGGCGGCGAGATGATAGACAAAGACGTCGTCGGGGGGATAAACGAATGAGAGCGGTAGGTATAATATTTTCGAATATTCATGACAGCAACGTTTCGGAGCTTGCAAGGATAAGAACGCTCGGCTCCATACCTTTCGGCGGCAGATACCGTTTAATCGATTTTCCGCTTTCAAATATGGTCAATTCGGGTATAGATACGGTCGGCATCATTACGAAAAGCAACTATCAGTCGCTGATGGATCACGTCGGCAGCGGTAAAGACTGGGATCTGGCGAGAAAAGACGGCGGACTTATAATTCTTCCGCCTTTCGGCAATTCGGACAGCGACAGGCTTTACACTTCGCGTCTTGAAGCTCTCAAAGGCATCACCAGATTTCTGTCCCGTGCCGACGAAGATTATGCGGTTATGTCCGACTGCGACAACGTGATGCGCATAAATTATAACGATATAATCGAAGAGCACATAAGAAACCGTGCCGACATAACGCTCGTCTATAAAAAGATGCGGGCGGAAGATGTAAGCGACCTTTCGGCTACGGGGCTGACAGTCAGCGGCGGCAGGGTCATAGGGGTCAGCTATAAAACAAGACCCGAAAAAGGAGATTTCAATTACTTCGTAAACATTTTCATCATGAAAAAATCTTTGCTCGAAAATATAGTCGCCGACAGTATTTCTCATGCAAAGAGCAGTTTTATGAACGACGTGATCGCCGCAAATTTAAAAAGCATGAGAATTATGGCAAGCGAACATAAGGGTTTTTATGCCGGCATCACTTCGCTTCTTGCATATTATAACAGCAATCTTAAAATGCTTGACGGCGATGTCCGGCACGAACTTTTCGGAGACAGAAGCGTGTTCACCAAAATACGCGACTCGGCGCCCACAAAATACGGAAACTCGGCTATCGTCAGAAATTCGCTTATCGCCGACGGGTGTTCTATCGAAGGAGAAGTCGAAAACAGCGTTATTTTCAGAAACGTCAAAGTGGCGCGAGGCGCGGTCGTAAAAAACAGCGTTATAATGCAGAATACGATGGTCGGAGAACACTGCACGCTCAATTGCATCATTACCGATAAAAACGTTGTCGTAACCGACAAGAAAGTGCTTTCTGGCAGCGACAATCATCCTTTCTATATCGGCAAAGGAATAATGGTATAACCTTTGCGCGGCGGTTTTTATGTCTGAATACGGGCAATCTCTCTTTTATCCGCAAGTTTTCGGGCGGATGGGAAATAATATAAGAGGTGGAAAATAATGAAAAACGAACAGGCGAATGTTGTAATGAAGGTAAAATCGGAAAATACGGACAGAGAAAAAACGCCGTCAAAAAGCGGCGCTGCATCGGAGAAAAACGGCAGAGCCGGAACGTCTTTGAAAACAGCGAAAAAAACGGCGTCCGATGAAAAAACAAAGGAAAAAGCGCCTTCGGGGCGCAATCCTAAGGCGGGGCAGCTTCCCAAAATCGACGTTTTCCAAAAAAAGAAAATTATATTTCTCGGTTCGGAAGCGGCGCCTTTCGTCGCCACGGGCGGACTTGCCGACGTGCTCGGATCTCTTCCCAAAGCGCTTGCAGAAAACAAAGCGCTCGACGTCAGCGTGATCTTGCCGCTTTACGGCTGTATATCGCAGGATTATAAATCGCAGTTTAAATTTCTGATCAATTTCAATGTTTCTGTAGGCTGGCGCTGGCAGTATTGCGGCGTGTTCGTTTACGAATATTGCGGCGTGAAATTTTATTTTATCGACAATGAATATTATTTTAAACGCGAAGGCAACATTTACGGTTTTTATGACGACGGAGAAAGATTTGCGTTTTTTTCACGCGCGGCGCTCGACGCGATAGCACGTCTCGATATTTATCCCGACATACTGCACTGCAACGACTGGCAGACTGCGGCATCCGTGATCTTTCTTAAAGGCATGTATTACGGGGATGAAAAGTTCAGACGCATAAAAACGGTTTTTACAATTCATAACATCGAATATCAGGGCGTTTTCGGAATGGATACGCTGGGCAGCCTTTTCGGATTTCCTTCGTCGCTTCAATCTTTTGTGGAGTTCGACGGCAACGTAAACCTGATGAAAGGCGCCATAGAGATGACAGATATTCTGACAACGGTCAGCCCGACTTACGCCGAAGAGATAAAAGACGCATATTACGCGCACAGATTGGAAAACATTATAAGGCGCAATGCGCATAAACTGTGCGGCATATTGAACGGCATAGACGAAGATTTTTATAATCCGGCGACCGATAAGTGCCTTTTTGCAAACTATTCGCAAAGCGATATGGGGGGCAAAGCCGTGTGTAAAGAAGAATTGCAGCGCATGCTGGGGCTTGCCGTAAGAAAAGACGTGCCTCTTGTTGCGGTGATATCCCGTCTTGTATCGCATAAAGGGCTGGATCTTATAAAGTGCACGGTGGAAAGTTTCCTTTCGCAGGACGTGCAGCTTGCGGTGCTTGGGAAAGGCGAGATAGCGTACGAGAATTTTTTCCGCCATATAGCGGGAAGTTACAGCGGCAAATGCGCCGCAGTGATAGCGTATAACCAGGATCTTTCGCGTAAAATCTATTCGGGCGCAGATATTTTCCTTATGCCTTCGAAAACCGAGCCGTGCGGCCTTTCTCAGATGATAGCAAGCCGTTACGGTACAGTACCCGTCGTCAGGGAAACCGGCGGCCTTAACGACAGCATCAAAGCATATACCGGTGATTCGGGCAACGGCTTTACTTTCAAAGACTATAACGCGCACGACATGCTTTATGTTTTAAATCAGGCGGTCAGAACATATCAGAACAAGGCCGCTTGGGAAGATGTGCGCCGCCGCGCCATGACTTCCGATTTTTCATGGAAGGCCAGCGCGGAAAAATATCAAAGACTTTACGGGGTTGACGGCGCCGTGAAGCCGCAATCGTTTTAATTTTTATACAGGAGATATCTATGACTGAAAAAGACGCGGTTTCGCTTATCAGAGGCAAATTATCCAGATATTTCGGGGTGTCGCCCAAAGAAGCCGATAAAGGTCAGCTGTACAAAGCGGTGGTTATGTGTATACGTGACGTGCTGCTTGAAAAGCGGACGGCTTTCAACAAAAAATACCGCGAACGCGGCGGCAAGAGAGTTTACTATCTGTGCATGGAGTTTCTGCTCGGCAGGTCGCTGAAAAACAACGCCTATAATCTGGGCCTTACCGACGTTTTTGACGCTGCTCTGCATTCGGAATTCAACAGCAGTCTGGCAGAGCTTTTTGAAATGGAGCCCGACGCAGGGCTTGGAAACGGCGGCCTTGGCAGACTTGCCGCCTGCTTTATGGACGCTCTTGCGGGTCAGAATTATCCCGCAATGGGCTATTCTATACGCTACGAATACGGTCTTTTTAAGCAAAAAATCGTCGACGGGTGGCAGACTGAACTTCCCGATGTCTGGCTGCCCGGCGGGGAAGTGTGGCTGACTCCGCGTCCCGACAAGACATTTAAAGTAAAATTTGACGGTTATATCAAAGAACAGTGGACGGAAAGCGGCCTTAAAATAGAACATGCAGACGCAAAAGTCGTCGAAGCCGTCGCATATGATATGATGGTTTCCGGCTATCACAGCGAGGCGGTGTCCGTCTTAAGGCTGTGGAAAACGCAGAACATTCATGAATTCGACATGAAAACATTTTCGCAGGGCGACTATATGCGCAGCATGCAGGAAGATAACGAAGCCGAGCTCATATCCAAGGTGCTGTATCCGTCTGACAATCATTTCGAAGGCAAATCGCTGCGCTTAAAGCAGCAGTATCTGCTCGTTTCCGCAGCTTTGCAGGATATTACAGGCGATCATAAAAAACGGTACGGTTCGCTGTCGACGCTGCCCGAAAAAGCCGCAATTCACTTAAACGATACCCATCCTGCACTGGCCGTTCCGGAACTGATGCGCATTTTGATGGATGAGAACGGCTTTTCCTGGGACGACGCCTGGAGCATAGTCTGCCGGACGGTGGCGTATACCAATCATACGGTCATGAGCGAAGCGCTTGAAACTTGGAGCGAGGACCTGATTGCAAGGCGTCTGCCGCGTATCTATATGATTTTAAAAGAAATAAATCAGCGGTTCTGCGCAGATATGTGGAACAGGTATCCCGGCAACTGGGACAAGATAGAGCGCATGAGCATATTTTCTCACAGTCAGGTCCGTATGGCAAATCTCAGCGTTGTGGCGTCGCACAAAGTGAACGGCGTGTCGGCGCTGCACAGCGAAATAATCAAGGAAAGCATATTCAGGGATTTTTACGAAACTTTCCCCGATAAATTCACTTCGGTCACCAACGGAATAGCCCACAGGCGCTGGCTTTGCCAGTCCAATCCCGAATTGTGTTCGCTTATAAGCGGCTGTATCGGAGACGGCTATATTACCGACGCATCAAAACTGTGCGAACTGAAAAAGTTTGTCAAAGACAAGCGCGTTCTTGAAGATATAAATCGAATAAAACGCATAAAAAAATTGCAGTTCGTCGATTTCGCGAAGAAAAAACAAGGCGTTATCATTGACCCTGACACGGTGTTCGACGTACAGGCAAAGCGCCTGCACGAGTATAAGCGGCAGCTGATGAATGCCCTATATATAATATCTCTGTATAACGATTTAAAGGACAATCCGCAGGCGGATGTATTGCCCAAAACCTTTATTTTCGGCGCCAAAGCCGCGCCGGGGTATTATTTTGCCAAACAGATAATAAAACTCATCTGCAATCTGGCGGAGGATATAAGAAAAAATCCCGCAGTAAACAAAAAGCTCAATGTAGTATACATGGAAGATTACTGCGTGACCATGGCTGAAAAACTTATGCCCGCGTCAGAAATAAGCGAGCAGATCTCCCTTGCGGGAAAAGAAGCCAGCGGAACGGGTAACATGAAATTCATGATAAACGGCGCGCTCACAATAGGCACTCTGGACGGCGCCAACGTCGAGATGCTGGAAGCCGTCGGCAGCGACAATATTTTTATTTTCGGACTGACGGCGAAAGAAGTGGAA
Source organism: uncultured Clostridia bacterium (assembly GCA_959605945.1). Classification (GTDB taxonomy): domain Bacteria; phylum Bacillota; class Clostridia; order Christensenellales; family Borkfalkiaceae; genus UBA1259. The sequence continues at coordinate 24,937 of CAUHGY010000013.1, forward strand.
ACGCTTTGGCGTCAGGGATACAATTCTACGGAATATTATACGGCAAGCAAGCGGTTGGAAAAGGTCGTCTCTGCGCTTAACGCCGGATTTAACGGTCAGTCTTTTTCGGATATAGCGAAGTATTTGCTTACGGGCAGCCCCGTTGCCGATCCGTATATGTGTTTTGCGGATTTCGGCAGCTTTTGCGAGATTCACAGTCATGCCGACAGCGTTTACCGCAACAGGCTGCTGTGGGCGGAAAAGAGCCTTAACAACATAGCGTCCGCGGGGATTTTTTCCGCCGACAGAAGCATACGCGAGTATGCGGAGAATATCTGGGATTTAAAAAGCATAAAGTAAGTGTTCTATTACGACGCATTGAATGCCGCCTGTAAAAGCGTGACGGGCGCGGTTCAGGAAAATACGGCTTTAAAAATCAGAGCCAAGTGCAGCGGCGGCTGCACTTTGGTCGTAAGAAAGGACGGCGGGGAGAGCATGCTGTTCGATATGCCTGCGAGCGAAGGCGTGTGCGAATGCGAGATCAAACTTCCCGTCGGGCTTTATTTTTATTTTTTTCGGCTGGGGGGCGGTCTTTTTGCCGAATGCGGCGACGACCTTACGGCGCGCCTGACATATAGAGAGCCCAAACCGTTCCAGCTGACTGTTTATTCTGCCGCTTATCGCGTGCCTTCCTGGCTTGAAGGCGGCGTCATTTATCAGATTTTTCCGGACAGGTTTTTTCGCTCCGGAAGCGGAGGTAAGATAGGCGGGGGAAAATACCTTCACGGCAACCTTTCGGAAATGCCGCATTTTCTTCCCGATGCCGACGGCAGGGTTCTTAACAATGATTTTTACGGCGGCGATTTAAATGGCATAACGCTGGAACTGCCGTATTTAAAGTCGCTGTCCGTCACGGCAATCTATCTTAACCCGATTTTCGAAGCTTATTCCAATCACCGCTACGATACCGGAGATTATTATAAAATAGACCCTCTTTTGGGGGATGAAGAAGATTTTAAAAATCTTATTGCGGCGGCAAAAAAAGCCGGCATAAAAATAATACTCGACGGTGTGTTCAGCCATACCGGAGACGACAGCGTTTATTTCAATAAGTATAAGCATTACGGCGAAGGCGGGGCATATAATGACGGGAATTCGCCCTACCGCAGTTGGTATAATTTTATCAGATATCCCGATAAATATCAATGCTGGTGGGGGATAGACACTCTGCCCGAAGCCGATAAGACCGATCCCGGTTACGTCGATTTCATCGCAGGCGAAAACGGCGTTGCCGCGCATTACGCGCGTATGGAAATCGGCGGCTGGCGGCTGGATGTTGCGGATGAGCTGCCGCAGGAATTCATTGAAAAAATCCGCGATTCCGTAAAAAGAGTAAACGAAGAGGCGGTAATTATCGGGGAAGTATGGGAGGACGCGTCCAACAAAATATCTTACGGCAGGCGCAGAAAATACTTACAGGGAAAAGAGTTGGATTCCGTTATGAACTATCCTCTGAAAGATGCGATTTTGGCTTTCGCGATAACCGGCGATGCAGACAGGCTCATGCGCACGGTCAGAGAACAGATTGACCACTATCCGGGATTTGTTCTCCATTCGCTTATGAACGTTCTTTCCACTCACGACACCGCGAGGGTTTTAAGCGCCCTGTCGGGTATAGACGTCGCAGAGAAAAGCAAAGAAGAACTTTCCCGCTTAACTCTTTCAGGCGAGATGCTTGTTTCCGCAAAAAAACGGCTGAAAGCGGCGTCGCTTCTGCAATATACGCTTTGCGGCGTGCCTTCGCTTTATTACGGCGACGAAACGGGAATGCAGGGCTTTGCCGATCCGTTCAACCGCGCGTTTTTCGACCGGAAAGGCAGGGATAAAAAGTTAATCGAATGGTATAAATTTCTGGGTAAACTGAGAAAGAATTATCCGGTATTCCGTCATGGAGAATTTTCCGAAATATACCGTTCGCGAGGTGCTGTCGTTTTCAAGCGGTCGGACGAAAATTGCGGGGTTGTTATTGCCGTGAACGTCGGCGACGATCCGCTTTATTTTAATTTCGACGGGGTGCTTTTAGATCTTATCGGCGGCAAAAGTTACGATTCACGGTTTGAACTTGGCGGGGGCGATAACGCCGTGTTGATAAAACCGGAATAAAAACTAAAAAAATTTTAAAAAACTTTTAAAAAATGCTTGCCATTTGAAATTAAAAGTGATATATTTAAGAAAAAATAATCAAACCGATGAGGTAAAGTAGTAAGCATTTCTGCGTTTTTCAGAGAGTCTGCGGCGGGTGAAAGCAGACAGACGGGTTTTGCCGAATGGGTTACCGAGGGCGGGGGCGAACCGAAAGTAGTTTCCGACGCAGAAAGCCGAGCGTTAAAGCGGCAGGGTATGATAGTACCCGAAAAGAGGCGGAAATTTTTATATTTCCGTGAAAATGGGTGGCAACACGGATCGATTCGTCCCATACAGGGCATCGGTCCGTTTTTGTTTTAAAAAAATTAAAGGAGAAAAAATTATGGCGCAAAGAACAATTCCCACAAAGCTCATACTGGAAGAAAGAGAGCTTCCGAAATGTTGGTATAACATAAACGCCGTCATGAAAGAAAAGCATGCGCCCGCGCTCAATCCCGCGACGCTTAAACCGTGCACCGAAGAGGATTTTTCGGCGGTATTCTGCAGCGAGCTTGTAAAACAGGAACTCAACACTTCCGATGTCGAGATACCTATTCCCGAAGAAGTGCAGGACTTTTATAAAATGACAAGGCCGGCGCCGCTCATAAGGGCTTATTGCCTTGAAAAAGCGCTCGATACCCCCGCAGAGATCTATTATAAATTCGAAGGCAACAACACTTCGGGCTCTCACAAGCTGAATTCTGCGGCTCCGCAGGCGTTTTATGCCAAAAAACAGGGGCTTACTTCGCTGACCACCGAAACGGGTGCGGGGCAGTGGGGCACGGCTCTTGCGATGGCATGCGCGTTTTACGGAATGGATCTTACCGTTTATATGGTAAAATGCAGCGCAGAGCAGAAGCCGTTCAGAAAAGCCGTTATGGAAACTTACGGCGCCAAGGTCATCCCCAGTCCTTCCGAAACCACTGCCGCAGGAAGAAAAATTCTTTCCGAATTTAAAGATTGCTCGGGTTCTTTGGGGTGTGCCATATCGGAAGCTGTTGAAAAGGCCGTTGCGACGCCGAATTGCCGCTACGTTTTAGGAAGCGTTCTCGATTACGTCATTCTGCATCAGTCAATCATCGGTCTGGAAACGAAAACGGCGCTTGAGAAATACGGCGTTGAACCCGATATTCTGATCAGTTGCGTGGGCGGCGGCTCCAACTTCGGCGGCTTTATTGCTCCGTTTATCAAGGATAAAATCGACGGCAAAAAGAATTACCGCATAATAGGCGTAGAGCCGGCGTCGTGCCCGTCGCTGACGCGCGGAAAATACGCATACGACTTCGGCGATACGGGCAGAATCACGCCGCTGATGAAAATGTATACGCTCGGCAACGGATTTATGCCTTCTGCAAATCATGCGGGAGGACTGCGCTATCACGGAATGAGTCCCATAGTATCCAAACTTTATCACGACGGATATATAGAAGCTATTTCCGCAGAGCAGACCAAGGTGTTCGAAGCCGCCGTAAGATTTGCCAAAACCGAAGGGATTTTACCCGCGCCCGAATCTTCGCACACCATAAAGGCCGTCATCGACGAAGCGCTGAAATGTAAGGAGAGCGGCGAAAAAAAGACCATAGTTTTCTGTCTCACGGGGACGGGATATTTCGATTTGAAAGCATATATGTCTTATAACGAAAAAACTATGGCGGATTATATTCCCTCAGACGAAGATCTTGCCAAAGGTTTTGCCACTATTCCCGATATTCCTCAGAATAGATAGTCAATACGCTTGCATTTTTTTATATAATGTATTAAAATAGAAAAAAAGCAAAAACGGAGGACTAAGCCGATGGCAACCGTAGATAAAATCAAAGAACTCATCGCCAAACAGCTCAATAAGCCCGTTGATTCCATAACCGAGGACAAGGAAGTTGTTAAAGATCTCGGGGCGGATTCTCTGGATGTCGTAGAAATGCTGATGAGCCTTGAAGAAGAGTTTAACATCACCGTTCCCGAAGAAGATGCAGTAAACATCAAAACGGTTGGGGATATCGTTAAACTTATCGACAAAAAATAATCGGTTGATAGATGAGTTTAAAGCCGGCGCGCGCGCCGGCTTTTTGCTTGTATTTTTCGCTAGCCGTTCCGATCTCGTGTTACGGACAGGCAAATACAGCGGGGTTTAACGGGAATTATTCGGCGCGGCAGCGGGCAGGTTAAATTTCGCTGAGCCCTGCGGAAACGCCGCACAAAAAAGCGCGGGATCCCCGCGCTTTTTTGTGCCTGACGTCCGCATTTGCGTTTCCGGCGTCCGTTGCGCCGATTTAACGAAATTTTATCCGGGATACATCGGCAGTTCGAAAAATCCCGCGCAAACTTCCTGCGTGTATTCCTGACAGGGCGGTATCGCCGCATAGCCGTAAGACGGCAAAAGCAATTCCACTTCCATTACGATTTTAAGGATGATCGAAACGCATCCGTCTATCGTAAATTGGTTGAGAGCGGTATAAGACCCCTGGGTCGAAACGAGAGAGACGACGGCCTCCACCGAGTACGGCATTATCGATGCCGTGGGCAGATTGAGTATCACGTCCTTGGTGACGGTTACGGTAGAAGTCGCAACTCCTTCTACGCCCGCCGCGTCGGTATAAGCCACCGAAACGGGTATGGTTATATCCGCACGTACTCTGGCGGAATTGGGGCGTTCGGCAAGCGGCTCTATCAGCAGATTGCTGATGGTGCCCTGCGCGGTGGTGCTCTTTGCGCTTATAAACGTCAACGGGTATGTAGGTGTTACGGGTGTAATATTCGTAAGCGTGAGAACGACGTCGGTAAGCTGGGTCTGCTGCATACACGCGTCGAAAACTTTTTTGACCTGAACGCAAACTTTCTCGCATAAACCGTTCAAAGGATTTCCGCTTATCGGGCCGGGACATCTATCCGACTGAAAATTACAGAAAAACGACATATTATCCTCCTTTTTGGTTTTCTATATTCAATATATGCTTGTCGCACCCGATTATGATACAGTCAATTCGCGGGCGCTGCCCGCAGAAGTAAAGCGTCGGTTGAAATGATTTTAAACCGCGTGCGTAAAACTCGGCGTGTACGTATTTCTTCCGCAAGCACGCATTTTTTGCGGCGGGTTTTTTGCATCGTAATAAGTAGTCAATAAAACTTTACATAATATAACAAAAACTTAATGCAATTTTGATAGTGTCTGTTTTTTAAATGCTGTATAATAAAAAATGTAAAAAGGAGATTTATATGAGTGGCAAAATCTTCTGCGTCGGGGACTGACGGTTATGCGATGATCGGAAGAACTGATAAAGTCAGCGGCGTCATATCCGCTGCCGTTCCGAGTTTGAAATACGATAGCGGTTCAGGGGAAGCGACGGGAATAATAGATGTATATAACGAAAATATAACTATAACGGCTGAGAATTTTAATGACGGATATAAAACTGCATATAGCGTTGCTGCAGGTGAAACCATATTTGTCGAAAACAAAACCGAATATATAGATATCAAAGGAGTTGGCGGGGAAACGGTTCACAGGGTAGATTTTTTGAATCCGCTGTTCCCCATGCAGACAAATTGAAATGAAAAAAAGAATTATCGCTGCAAAGATTTTGCTGTTCGGCGGCATTGCGGCGGAGATGGCAGTACTGGCGGTTTTGTTTTCGGTCGGAATAGTCCCGCGGTTCCGGCTGTGTGCCGTGATAGTAGTCGTAACGTATATTCCGCTTGAAGTTGCGGCACATTTCATAAGCAGGTGCCCGAATTGCCATATGTCGCTGCATTACAGAGCAAGCATTTTGTGTGATTACTGTCCGTATTGCGGGAGAAAGTTCGATTGAAAAAGGAATTTGCGCCGTAAGGCGGAATGGAGAGAATCAGAGACGGTAAAAATTTAAAATTTTATCCGCCCGCCCGCTGGAAAAAGCGGGCGGGCGGAGGTTTTTAAAAGTTCAGAAGGCAGCTATTTGCTTGTTAAAAAATGTTTTTTGTGTTATTATATAAACCTATGAAATTTTACGCCATAAGCGATTTGCATATTTCCACAACAACAGATAAGCCTATGGATATATTCGGCGGCAGTTGGGTGGGGCATATGGATAAAATACGCGCCGACTGGATAAATCGGGTAGAAGAAGACGACGTCGTTTTAATAGGCGGCGATATAAGTTGGGCGATGAATATTTCCGAAGCCAAAGCCGATATATACAGCCTCGCCGATCTTCCCGGGATAAAGGTGATGATAAAGGGCAATCACGACTATTGGTGGAGCAGTATAAGCAAGGTCAGAGATATGCTGCCCGAGAAATTCTACGCGCTGCAAAACGATGCGATAAGGCTGGGCGGCGCGGTCGTGTGCGGTTCGCGGCTGTGGACCGTGCCGGGTTCTCCCGATTACGGCGATAAGGACGAAAAACTGTATTTAAGGGAAACGGAAAGACTGAAACTATCTTTGAAAGAAGCGGCAAAACTGCTGGAAACGGGCGATAAACTCATCGCCTTGATTCATTTTCCGCCGTTCAACGTCCGCCGAGAAGCGAGCGCGTTTACAGAACTTTTCGAAGAGTATAACGTGAATTCGGTGGTATACGGGCATTTGCACGGCAAAGGCATAAGGGCGGACAGGCTGGTTATAAAAAACGATGTGAAATACTATCTGACGGCATGCGATCAGGTAGATAACAAACTTACGGAGATAAAGTTATGAGTGAAGAGTTGGTAAACGCACAGACATCGGGGCAGGAACCTGAACAGGTGTCTGATCAATCGGGGCAGGAGCATTCGCAAGCGGAAGAAAAGCCGCGCTTTAAGGACAAGGCGCTCAATTATCTGAAAACGCTGCCCAAACGCTATTTTATAACCGCCTTTTCGGGAATGGCGCAGGGGCTGTTCGTCACGCTTATAGCGGGAACTATCCTTGCACAGATAGCAGGATGGATAGGCGACAACTACGTGGGCAACACGCTGTTATACATAGCAAATATCGCGAAAACGCTGATGGGCGCAGGGATAGGCGTGGGCATAGCGCACGCGTTAGGGAAAAATAAACTGCTCGTCTTTTCCGCGGCAGTCGCGGGTATGGTTGGTTCATTTGCTGATAAACTTATGCTTGGTAGTGCTGATCCGTTGTCAGCTATAGGCGAATGTGTTGTAAAAGGGCTTCCTGGAAATCCTATCGGAGCGTATGTCGTTACAATGCTGTGTGTGGAAATCGTAGGACTTTACGCCGGCAAAACCAAACTTGACATTCTGATCGTTCCGCTCGGCGTGATGGTTCTGTCTTTTGCGGGCGTGTTCGTTACTTTCCCGTTTATCTGGCTCGTAAATCAGTTGGGCGCGCTTATCGCAATAACGACGGAAGCCACACCTTTCGTGATGGGAATAGTGATTTCTGTTATTATGGGCATACTGCTTACCATGCCCACTTCGAGCGCGGCAATATGGAGTGCTGTGGCAACGGAAATTATAAAACAGGGTTCGGCTTCGCCTTATTACGAAGCAATGCTGCTTGCGGGTGGTGCGGCGACGGTGGGTTGCGCCTGCCACATG
>CAUHGY010000014.1 GCA_959605945.1 uncultured Clostridia bacterium
AATCAAATTCTGGCTGCCCCTCCCCAGAACTTATTCAACAATCTGTTCTCCGAGATCTTAAACTATATCGACGAGCATATCTGCGAAAAACTGACGCTTGAAAAACTGTCCAAACAGTTTTATTCGTCAAGCTCGTGGCTGTCGCATTCGTTTAAGCAAAATCTCGGCATAAGCTGCATCAAATATATCAACACCAAGCGCATTCTGGACGCGCAGCGTCTCATTCGACAGGGCTATCCGCCGACGGAAGTTTTTTACAGATACTCTTATACCGACTATTCCACTTTTTTCCGCCAGTATAAACAGGTGACGGGCCATTCCCCCGAACAGGATAAGGTCTGACCTTGCGGTTTTTCCGCAAAAACAGGGGGCCGAGCCGCCTGTACTTATACCTGCCGTTATTACGCCGCCGTGATTCTTTCCGCTTATCGTTCGGCGATAAATTTTACGGCAGCCGAACTGTGCGGTTTAAGCCTGAACGACAGTTTTCCGTTCTCCGTACGGTATTCTTCGCCGGTAAAAATATCGGCAAAAAATTCATATTTTCCGCCTAACAGCGCACATACGTCCGCCGTCACCGTCTTTTCGCCGTCCGACCAGTTAAAAGCGAAAATCTGATGAGCGGATTTTTTATACCAAATTTCCGGAAGCGGATACTGCAGCAGTTCACACGGCCGTGCGGCTGTAAAGTCGGCATTAGTCAGAGTTTTCGCAATGATATCCAGCCCTTTGCCGTTGAGCCGCGAAAGCCTGTCTCCCAGAAATACGGACGAACCGCTCATGAGAATAATGCTTGCCCAGAATCTGGCTTCATCGTACGTAAACTCATCGCCCGCCAGCCAAAAGAATTCGTCTTTCGGCGCCTTCTGCCTGCAATAATTTTTGTAAGGGTTGGTAACGTTCAGCGCTTCGCCGCCCCGACCGGTTTCCGGCCCGCGGACGACAAGATAGTCGAGATCGTTAAAATATAATCTGTTGTGCGCCGGATACTGCGGCAGATAATATTCGGTGCATTTTTTTATATGCCCCCAAAAACTGTGTATGTCGAGTCCCGTGCGTCTCGAATCGACATACCCCGCTCCGACGCCGTAAGGCAAGCCGCACCCCATTATGTGCGCGCTTTCTCCGACGGTTTCGCGTATTATCTCTATAAGTTTACGCAAGGCGTCGTAATGCCCTGCGGTTTTGTCATAATAAAAATCGGCTTGGGTAACGTAATTTAAAAAATCTATTTTATAAAACTCAAACCCGCAGTTTTTTAAAAACCCGAAAACGTCTTTCAGATATTTTTCGCTTGCGGGATGCGTAGGATCTATTACGTAAGCCCCCTCGAATAAAAAAGGATCGCCGTATTCGTTTCTGACGAGAATGTCGGATATTTTCCGCATCGCGGAAGCCGCATTGGTGTTGACCCTTGCAGGCGCCGTCCAGATTCCCGCCTTCATCCCCTTATTTTTTATATAATCGCAGATCTTTTTCAGTCCGCATTTAATTCTTCCGTTTTCATACCAGTCGCCGTCCATCTGCTGCCAGCCGTTGTCTATGGCAATATATTCGATATGCTTCGACAGAACGGGATCTTCGGCTATAAACTCGGCATTTTCTTTAATGCATTCGTCGCTTATATCGAAAGCGTAATAATCCCATGTGCTCCAACCGACAGGATGCCCGAACTCTCTTTCGGCAATATTTTCGGTCATACGGCCGACAGCTTCCGCGGCGGGAATCCCCGCAAAAATGCGCGTTTCTTCGGTAACGTATTCCCCCGCGTACGAGCGCGGAAATGCCGTTTCGCAATTTACCGCCGTAAAATTCCCCGTAAACTCGTAACGGAATTCGGTGCGGAATTTCAGCGGGACAACGCTTGCGAACGTAACGGCGGAATTTTCTTTTCCCACCGACAGATGATAGTTGCTTTTCCCGGATCCGCCCGCTTTAAATTTGTGCAAACCGCTTTCGAGTTCGCAGTTTGCCAAAACACGCGTGTTTCCGTCAGACGGAACCAGCACGGTAAATGCCGACGCCTTGAGAACAGTCGCGCAGGCGGCCGTAAGTTTCATGGACACGGACAAACCGTCCGTATGTTTTATAAAGTAAATTTCAACGCCGCAGATATCCGTGTTGCATTTAAGCGTCAGAACACTGCCGTTTGCGTTGACGTCCAATCCGCTGCAATTCTCCATGCCGAACTCGGCGCCGCTGTCTGAAACGACGCTGAAACCTTCATACCGCAGGGAAAGAAAATCTGAAATTAAGTTTTTTGCTCGGGATATTTCCATAGTCACTCCGCGGGCATAGCATTGCTTAAACGGCTTTTTCAAACCGCTTTCCGCTTTCTGCCTCCGCCTTTTTCTTCCTTTTCCGCACACAAGGCAAGGCATAGGCCTTGCCTTGTGTGTAAAAAGCGTTATTTCTTAATGTTGTTCCTTGCCGTTATTTCCGCTCTCCGCAGAAATTACGGTCAGGAAAGAGTGTTGTTCTTCCACACAGGAATGTTGCCTTCTTCCACCGTCCAGCAGTCGTTGAACGAAGAATAATCGTTGTCGACGGCTATCATGGCAGCAGCGTCGTCGTAACGGGTAACGCCGCTGAAAACCTTTTCAACCCCTTCGGCATCATATGAAGGTGCGGTCTTGGAGATGAGATAGCAGTCGCTCATTCCGGCATAACCGCCTTCGACAGTGAACGAATTGTATCCGAGGAACGCTCCGCCGCAGGCAATCTGTTCCGCTTCGGCTTTATCGTAAACCACGATTATGTTTTTCGCGAACGCGTTAAGCTCGTACACTACCCCTAAGAAATTATTGGTTTCTTCGGATACTTCCACATAGATATTCTCTATCACGGGGATGGGATATCCGCCCGCAGGACCCGCGTTTCTGACCGCGCGTAAGCCAAGCGCCGACGAATTGTCGGCAGTAAGATTGATGAGGCCGAGGTTTCTTATCGCCGCGCACGCCTGTATCTCGTAACCGAAGAGACCGCCGTCGTGATTTGTAGGCGGCGTCTGTCCGGGGGTAACCTGTGCCGTCGTTGATACGTCGGCATTGAAAATAGAATAGCCTTTGCCGTCGAAAATACCCCAGAATTTTGTGTAACCGCCTTTATACAGCGCCTGACCGGCTGCGTCAATATTTCCGCCGAGAATATAATAACCGTAATCTTCTTTTGCAATATGTCCGTAGCCGAGAACCTCCGCGAGATCTGCGCCGTCGTAAATTATCTTGCTGTATACTTTTACGTTGGTGAGGCTGTAAGAGCTTCCGTCGTTTAAGCGGAAAATAAAGTTAAAACTTGAAAACTCGTCGTCGGTCATCGCTCTCTTGGCGGTAAACGAAGTTCCGTCAACCGTCAGCGTGAGCGTTTCTTCCGTCCTGATTTCGGTGGTAGGTCCTGTGGTGGCGTTCTTCAAAGTCATTTCGGGCATAACGCCGTCTGCTATATCGATTTCTTTACCGCCGATTTCAAACTTCACAACGTCGTCCATGGTGAAGGGAAGTCCGCTAAGGTCAAGCGTTTTTTCGGAAATATCGTAAGTTCTCAAAGTATCGTCTTCGGTAATTATCTCTATTGCGTCTGCGTATTTCCATTCGGGAACGCCTTTATCGAACTTCCAGTAATCGCCGTTAAAGGTGTCGTAAGAATTTTCGTCTGCCAGCATCTGAGCATAGCTCGTATAACGGGTGACGCCGGGAATTTCTTTTTCGGTGCTGCCGTCCCAGGTTGTGGGCGTCTGAGACACTACGTAAACGTCTGTAAAGACACCGCTGGAGCTGGGATCACAAAGCGAACCGCAAGTTGCGTTAGCCTCTTTCACGGCATAATTTACCACCACGTTTTTCATGAAAGTGTGGGCGTATCTCGCGACGCCGAAGAAGCTAGCCGTCTGCGTAGAAGGCTCTACGTACACGTTCTCGATCAGCGGACGGGGAGATTCATTCGCTCCGGTTATGGAAGGAACTTCTCCGCAATGAGCAGCTATAGCCGCCCCGAGCGTTGCGGTAAAATCGGTAACCCCGAGATTTCTGACGGCGGCATGCGCCCTGAGATGGCCGAAAAGCGAACCGTTCATATAATCTTTATCGGTGGAAGAAAGATTTGCCCCCGATATGGTGTAGCCCCTGCCGTCGAAAATGCCGTAGAAATCGTAAACAAGTTTATTGTCTCCGACTATGGCAAGGTCGGACGCGTCTATATTGTTCGCCAGGATATAATACCCTGCGTCTCTGTAATACCCGCCGACAAAATCCACGCTCGGATTTTCACCCGAAACGACGGCATCGTTGCCGATTACCGATTCAAGTTCTTCGGGCGTGTCGATTATCTTGCTGTATGCCTTAACGTCGGTAAGTCTGAAAACAAGCCCGTCATTCAGAACAAACGTCACCGAAAAACCTGAAAATTCCTTTTCCCCGTCGTTCCTGGTGGCGAAAAATTCGCTGTCGCCCAAAGTGAGTTTAATGGTTTCCGTGGAATTATGGGTCAGGTTTGCGGAAGACGTCCAGTTTTTGATGACTATTTCGGGCTGTTCTCCGCCGGCAATATCCACCGTTTCTTCGCCCATTTTAAGCGTTTTTATGTCGCCCATACCGAAAGGCAGTCCGCTTAAATCTATTGTGACGTCGGAAGCGTCGTAAGTTCTCGGCGTGCTGTCCGTAACGGGGAAAGCTTCGGTTCCGAAACCTTTGACTATATCGGAAGCTACAGGAGATCCGTCGACAATACCGTCTCCGTAAACCTGCATGAACAAAGCCTTGTCTTCTTCGGAAGCCGTATCGTCGAGATAGAACGCGCTCGCTAAATCGGAAAGGCTCTTTTTAAGTTCGGGATTGACAGCGTAAACATAGTTGCCTTCGCCGTCCTTGACATAGCCTACGCAAGTGAATTCTCTGTCGATATTCGCGGCTTTAATGTCGACAATGCTGGCTCTCGCCTCATACAGACCCGTTTCCGCGCCGCCGTCGCCGACCTGACGGTAGATTTTCTCGGGGTTGCCGACTATCGATATCTTTTCCGTCACATCGTTTGCAATGTCCGTATAATCTCCGCCGAGAGCTTCAAGATAAGTATAAGGGAAGATGTAGAAGCCGTAACCGTTCTCGGTGGCAAGAGCGTAAGTGGAGTCGTCCATTTCCGCATAAAAGCGCATTCCGGACTTGTCCAGTCTGAGGCTGACTTCGCTGCTCATCGTAAAATCGCCGGCCGCCTTAGCGGTATATCCTCCGACGGCAAAACCGAAAAGCAGGCAGAGCGATGCCAGCGCAGCAAGTAAAAGAAGCATAAAATTGCGTTTGGTTTTCAACATACTCTTCTCCTCCTTACTCGGTCCAGGTGATGTCGCTGCCGTCGTTTTCGAAATTGGAAACGGCCAGAACATCGGCAACACTGTATCCGCATAAGACCAATTCCGCGGTTTTATACGGCTTTTTTGTCTTGTTATCGTTGTTTATCATAATAATAAACCCCCTGAAATAATTTTTACCCGGCGGGACAGTTTTTTCATCTCCTGCCGCCGATATTTGCTTTTTATACGGTTTGATTTTTCCACACGGGAATACCGCTTTCTTCCACCGTCCAGCAATCGTTGAACGAAGAGTAATCGTTATCGCCGTCAGCTATCATTTCATCCACCGTTTTATAACCGAATATTCCCGCTATGACGAACTCTTCGCCGTCGTTATCGTAACAGGGCGCTGTTTTGGAGATGAGATAGCAGTTGCTTGCCGCTCCCACGCCTCCTTCTTGTAAAAAGGAGTTTTTACCGATAAAAGCGCCGCCTTGTGCAATTTTTTCTTCGCTAACACAGTCATATTTTATTATGACGTTCTCAATATAGGCATTTGCTTCGTTGAACGCACCGAAGAAATTTGTCGTTTCGGCAGAAGGTTCTATGTAAACGTTTTCGATAAGCGGAGTGGGATAACCGCCCGCAGGACCTGCGTTTCTCGCCGTGCGGAAACTTATAGCGGGCGAACCGTTCGAAGTTACGTTTATGAGCGCCAGATTTCTGACGGCGGCACAGGCGTCTAATTCATACCCGAACAGACCGCCGTCTTGCGAACCCCATGCCGAACCCGGCACGAAGGCTTCCGTGGCGGAAACGTTTGCGTTGGATATTGCATGTCCCCTTCCGTCGAATATGCCCCAGAATTTATACCCGCCTTCGCTGGTCGAACCTTTACTTGCGCCTGCAAATACTATACCGGTCGCGTCAATGTCATCTCCCAGAATATAATATCCGTAATCAGCGGTTTTCTTAACGTTCGCCGCGCCGAGCACCGCGTCAAGATCTTCGGCTGTGTTTATAATTTTACTGTATACTTTAACGTTGGTCAGTTCGTAAACGGTGCCGTCGTCAAGACTCAACGAAAACGCGACGCCGCTGAAATCTTTATCTGCCATCGTTCTCGTCGCCAGTACTTCCGTATCCCCGACGATAAGTTTTATTTTCTCTTCCGTGCGATTGCCGCCGGTAGGACCGGTAGAAAAGTTCATCACCGTCATATCCGGCAGAACACCGTCACTGACAACAAAATCGGTATTGCCGATTCTGATCTTCGTCACGTCGGCAACGGTAAACGGCAACCCCGAAAGATCGAGCGTTTTCGTGGATACGTCGTAATTTCTTGCAGTACCGTCAACAACGGATATAACCACGCCTTCGGACTGCTTCCATTCGGGAATACCTTTCTCGAAAGACCAATACTCGGAATTAAAAGTATCGAAAGAAAGTTCCGCATCTATCATTGCGGCAAAAGTATCGAATCTTGTAACCCCTTCATGGGTGAGTTCCTGCCCGTTTACCCAAACCAAAGGCGTTCTCGACACAACGTAGTTATCCGAATAAATTTTTGCCGCTGCTTCACCGCTGGAAAAATCAGAGAATGAACCGAAATATTCATTTCTTTCGTCAACGCCGTAGTTTACGACGGTATTTCTGATTTTAAGATTGGCATATCTGACTATTCCGAAGAAGTTTTCGGTGTCCGCCGACGGCTGAACGTAGACGTTTTCTACGATCGGAACAGGCCAGCCTTCCCCCGAAAGAGCGGGAGCCCCGCCGCCGTAATGAGCAATCGCCGCACCGCACACTGCTTTGCAGTTTATGATGCCCAAGTTCCTGACAGCCGCATGTCCCTGCATGTTACCGAAAAGCGAACCGTTAGTGAACGCATCGTCGGTACATCCCACATCGGCATTGGATATGCTGTATCCGCAACCGTCGAATATACCGTAAAAATGATATACCTGCTTATTATTTCCTTTAAACGTAATGCCCGCGGCGTCAATGTTATCGGCAAGAACGTAATATCCGCCGTCTTTATAAAAGCCGCCTTCTTGCCACACGCTGCTGTTGTTGCCCGATGCAATCCCTTCGTTTCCGAGAACTGCGGCAAGATCTTCGGGCGAATCGATAATCAGCGTGTATATTTTTACGTCGGTAAAATTATATATGCTGTCTTCAAGATAGATTTTTAAATTAACGGTTTCAAAGTCCTTGGCTCCGGCGGCTCTCTCTATGTCCACGGTTTCGTCCGTGCCGTCGAAGAAAAGCCGCAGCGTTTCTGCATCCGAATGCGTCAGCGTGCCCGAAGTAGTGTAGTTTTTAAGAGTGATTTCGGGAAAAACGCCGTTTTTCGCTTCTGCCGTTACGCCGTTGATTTCTATTTTATCAAGCTTGCTGAGGTCGAGATCCGATACTTCGCTTTCAAAGCTGTTGTCCATGGTGAAGAGAGTGGCAGGACTGTCTACCGTCGCTTCGGGACGGAGAACGTTGACCGTGAATGAGGAGGTATAGGGTGTTTCAGCCTCTCCGTCGTCGTAAGTAAGCGTCACTTCGGTGGCTCCGCAGGCCTTGGAAGTGAACGCCGCGCCGTCATATCTGACAATCGCTTCATCCGTCACGTCAACGTTTATAACTGCATTTTCGACTTCGTTGCCGTTCTTGACCGCTTTGAACTCGCATGCTAACTCATTGACGAAAGTCTGCCCGTAAAATTCTTCGTAAAGATACAGATTGACATCCGAAAGAGCCTGCCCGTTGACGGTAAAATAGAAATCTTCGGAAATCGTAAGGTCAAATTCTTTTACCAACGTCGGAGTGCTCTCGGCGGTCACGCCGCGCCAATCGGCGGCCACGCTGAACGAGATTTCTCCCGTTTTCTTGGGGAGCAAAGTCAGAATACCGCCGTCGATTTCATAATCGAAATATTCTTCGGTGCCTTCGCCGCTGAGAGAAAGCGTTTCGTCCGTATAGTCGCTGCCGTTATAAGCAACGTTGAAGCTTATATCGAAGGCATTTTCGGTCAGAATCGTCAGCGAATCGTTGGCGTTGCTTTCGAGTTCGGGAACATATCCGCCCAGGCCGACGTTTACCGTGCAGCTGTCAGACGCTTCCCCGAAAGATGCGGTCACCGTGGCCGATCCTATCTTTTTGCCCACGACCACGCCGTCTTCAACCGTAACGACGCTTTCATCGCTGCTTGACCAGGTAAGATTGCGGCTTTCAAAACCGCTCGTCTCTGCGTGAATGGTATAATTTTCATCAAGAACCACATTTTCAACGTCGTTACGGAGAGTTACCGAGTAGGTCGGGTCCGAGGGCTCGTCTCCGCCGCACCCGACGAAAGCAAACGACGATACAGCAAAGAGAGTTACCAGGCTCAATATCGCCCATTGTTTGAATTTACTCATCGAGATTTCCATCCTTCAATTTATTTAATCGTTTCCACGAAATTGGTTAACAACGCGCCCCCGTTTGTAACCATAAAGTACGGGTGGTCCGCCGCTATCGCGCCGAGACGAGAAACGTACTCCTGACGCTTATCGTTGGTGAAATCCGATACGCCGCGGGCGTCGCCGTAAAGCTCCAGCAAACCGTAAAGCGGGCTGACCGATTCAAGATCTATTCTGTGCTTTAAAAGCTCGTATAAATCGGCGTCGGTGGTTTTATAATGTTCGATAGACTCATAAGCGTCGTCTAATATACTGATCCAGTTGATAAAGTCGGTATAAAGATAAGTTTCCGTCGACTTAGTTTCGGAATGAGCGGTCTTGGCGCCGGTCTCCACCAGCATATCCGAGAAATGCATGCGGTAAGAAGTCAGAAGCCGCCTGATATCGTCCGCCGCGTCTTTGAACATGGCATTGAGATAATCGTTAATCAGAGTTTCCTGACTGAGCGACGAATCCCACATAAGTTTGCTCTGAATATAGTTCTGCAAACTGCACAGAGCAGATACGTCTGCCGTACGGCCGTGAGTTTCGTTATAGACGCTGTCTATTCCGTAATAAGCATAATACTGATAAGCGTCGGAGTTGAAATAGTTATACGAATCATGGAAATACATGGACTGTTTATACCAGAATCCGTAAGTCCAAAGCCACAGATAGTCTGTCATGGAATTCCACTGTTCAAGATATCTTCTGCCGAGATCGTTGACAGAATCATAAATGGAATATTCATACGCCATATTGGTCATGCACGCATAGTAAACGCCGGTTCCCTCGTCCATAACCACTTCATCGTTTGCGGGAACGTATTGTTTTGTTTCGTCATCGTATACCACAGGGCATGCTTCCGAAGAATTGTAAGCGAAGAACACTATTTTAAGGTCGTCTCTTCTGTAAGGTTCGTTCTCGGGTTTTGCCATCCATTCGCGCACTTTGGCGTTGACGGCGTTATTTAAACGTATCATTCCGCCGCTGATGGCGCCCGCGTCAGCTTCTCTCCATTCAAGGCAGGTCTTGCAGTCGCAGAATCCTGCTCCGTCGTACTGAGTTATGGATGCCACGCTGTACTGAGGATACTGCTCTCTCGGGAAAATTTTCAGAGAGTTTGCAATTTTATCCGCACAGTGCTGCGCAAGAGCGTCGAAGTTTTCCTCATCGAAATGATCGGTGTGACTGGACGCTGAATAGCAAAGCTGCATTCCCTTGGTGGAATACCAGCCGGGCTGAACCTGATCTGCCGGAACATAACTCAAAACGTTATGAATTATATTGGAAGGACTTGAAGGATCGTCGAACTCATCGAAAATAGGAAGAAGCGCGCTTTCGTACGTGCTGTTGTATCTGAACCTTCTCTGACGGTTTTTCGCACTGACGGCGGCATTGTCGCCGAAAGCGAGAACGTCGAATTCGTTGGGCGTATCGTATTCCGTGCTGCCCGTTCCGTTATTGGGGGAAACCCTTATCGGAATATCGGGTACATCGGTGACGTCGAAATTCCTGAGCTTTGCGTTCTTGACGTTGGTGTCTATTTCAAGACAGTCTCTGAAGTAATATTCGTAATCGAAATATATGCTCATGAAATCGTAAACGCCGTTTACCACCCCGCCGTTGTCGGCACCGAGAATGAAGATGCTTTTACCCTTGGTTATGATCCTGCATCCGTCGGTTTTAAGTGCGGATTTATCATACGTAACTCCCGCGGCCGTCGCAAGCGTAGTGTCACCGATGGAGATATATTTGGCATCCGAAGTATACGTCGCCGCACCTTCGGTGATATACGGAAGGATAATACCCGTCGCTTCATCGAGCAAGCAGTTGAACTCTTCGACCGCTATCATCACGTGATTGGATGCATCCGCAGGTATAACTATCTGATATTCGCTTCTGCCGTCCTTGATAAAATAATCTTCCGACGATACTTCGGGGGCATTTAATATATGCGTTCCCTGGTAAGTTTTTTTCTCGACGGTCTGCGAGCCGATTTCACTTACGGAAGCGTCGTCTCCGCAGCCTGCAACAGTACCCGTAAATACTGCCAGAACAAGTATTAAACATATAATTCTGAAAAATTTTTTCATAGCTCTCCTCACTTCACTTCAATGAAGAAATATCTGTATGTGCTGTTTCCCGTAGAGTCTGCGCAATATACATAAACGGTATACAGACCCTTTTCCGCGAAAGTCACTTTATTGGAAACGTTTATGTCGAGAGACTGGAAATCGTTATCCAATATGTTTATCCGAACTTTCAGTTTGTCTGCATCGTCGAAATTGTCGGAAACGCTGTATTTTATTTCGTAAACTTCGTTGGCTTTAACGGTCACTATCGAGTTTTCATCCAGATTGTCGAATGTTATTTCGGGCGCAACGTTGTCTGTTACGGAAAATCTGTACTGATTCTTGCCGGAAGAATTGCCGTGTCCGTCGGATATCTCGTACTGAACCATATAGGAACCGTATTCGGTTACCTCGACCAGATAACTTGCAGCATATTCCTGAGACCCGTCGAGAAGCACGCCGTCGGTAGTCTTAAGATATCCGCCGCCTTCTTTTTGGACGGTGACTTTCAAAGTCGAATAATCCAAAGGCGAAAGCACGTCGCTGTACACGGGAGAGAATATCTCCACAACGTCGCCGGGATTATATCTTCCGAGTGACCTGTTTATCCAGAATTCGGGTTTATAGGTATCCGCCGTTACCCAGTTGTTGAAGGAGGTGTTCCCCACTTCGCTAACGGTAATCGAGCTTGCTCCGGTTATGCCCTCAAGTTCGATTTCGAGTACTGCCAGTTCGCTGTCCAGAGTTTCGTAAAAATCAAATCTCTGGCCGTTTACGGTCACCCTGCGGCGGTCGTATTCGAAACCTATATCAATGCTTGACAAACCCGAGAAATCCACGGATATCACTTTTCTCGCTCCGCCTTCGAAAGAGACAACGGCATTTTCATTGCTCTTTTCAACGGTAAGCGTCAGATAATCGTCCTCATCAGACGGATTTACAAGGCGAATATTGACTTTGGAGAAATTGTCTTTTCCTTCGGGTATATTGTAGTTAAGACCGAAAGACTTATAACTTACGTGATTTATGAACGTCAAAACGTTGTTTCCCGAAAGCACGTTTGAATCGTAAGTGATGCTGTCGACAACCTGTCCTTCATCGGTCCTGGTCTGCACGGTAAAGTCACCCTGGAAGTATTTATAGAGCTGCATCTCGTTATCGGAACCGTAGCCGACATCTATAATCTGTGCGGAAGAGACCGCGCTCTCTTTTCCCTGACAAACAAACTTGAACCGAACTTCTTCGCTGCCGGTGATCTTGCATTTATCGAGATCGGAAACCGCCGTGTATTCGCCGCCGTCGAACGAAACCATCAGTTCCGCTTCGGTTTCGGTATAATTTCCGTCCGAGCCTTTTACCATCGCGTTTAATTGCTCGATCCTGTAAGTCGCGTCCTTAATCATATATTCGGGAACAGCCGGCGCACTCATGAAAACAACGTCTTCGCGTCCTTCGACATCTGCTTCGTAACTGAATTCTCTTTCGCACGCATTATCTTTCAGGGTATATATTATCGTATACTTCCCGAGTTCGGTCGGAGTAAACTGCCTTGTTTCCGGGTCTATCTCTATCACATTTTCCCCGCAAACCGCTTTAATGGAAACGGTCAGAGCGTTCTCATCGTTCAATGTGGTAACCGTGTGTTCGGGAAGAGTCGTCGTTTCGCCGAAATAAATCTTTTCGAGTTCTTCGACGTCGATCATGATGGAGTTTTCGGCACCTACGCCGATAACTTCCAGAGTTTCAGTAGTTTCGTTTCCGAAAGTATCTTTAGCAGTATAAACTACAGTATATCTGTCCGTTTGAGAAACGGTGAAAGCACCGTCGGTCACCGATACGTCAAGCTGATTGGCCTGCATATAATTTCTGTATACCCTGACTGATAAATCTCCCGCATAGTTGCAATCGGTAACTTCCGCTTGCGGTATAACAAACTTTTCTCCTTTAGCTATATAAACTCCGTTGTCGTCGGTTTTATCGATCTGTATATCGATCTTGGGGTCAGTGACGTCAACATAGTCCATATTTTCCGCGGTCTCTACCGGTTCGCCCCCCACCGAAAGAATATCCACGCGGGCGGGTTCCGCCGCTTTATAGTTTTTGCCTTCGATGGAAATATACACTTCCTCCGTAGCAAAACCTTTGAACGCATTGTCGCCGAAAAGATATTCGTTTGCGAGATCGAGAATGAACACCACGCTGTTCTGGCTGCGGTAATACAGCCTGTCGCGGTCGCTGTCGTAAAGAATCTCCAAGGCATCGGTCGCAGGATACAGCGCGTTTATCGAATAATAAACGCCGTATTCCGTATAGGCTATGCCGCGCTCGCCGTCCATGTAATATTCCTTGTCGCCCAGCCATGCGGTGGGTTCGTCCGTGGGATACAGACGGTTGCCGTAATAGATAGCGGCTTCGTTGGACTGAGCTGCCCTGAGATAAATAGACCCCGCGCCAACTTCTTTGCTAGCGTCGATAAGCAGTTCAACGTAGTTGAGAGAATCATAACAGTCGGTAATGCGCACCACAATCTGTTCGGCTATAGTATAATTATAGTCGTATTTGTTTTCAGCGGCATTGTAACTGATATTATAGGGTCTGGGGTCTATTTTTATGACCGATCTCAGCGAACCGTATGAACCCGCAGACAGGTCTACCGGCTCGTTATAAACGAACTTGCTGCCGTTGTTTATTCTGACGATAGCGCCGGTTTCGCCGGTATACAATACATCGTCATCGTTGTTTTCGCATACCTCCTGGGACTGCTCGTCTACCATGATCACGCTGCTTCCGTTGTTGTCGGAAAAACCGAATTTGCTCTGCACGACCGTAAAGTCGTCCGTTGCGGTCACGTTAACGCCGTCCGCCTTAAAATAATACGAAAGCGTATATTTACCGAGCATGTCGAGAATAAAAGAACTGTCGGTAATTAAAAGTTTTTCGCCGTCGGGACGGGTCAGCACTCCGTTCCCCGCAGTGTACTCGCTGTCGTTATAAGTAACTTCGACAGATTCCGGAAATACCGCCGCATCGTTAAGTTTGTAAGTTTCCGCAGCACCTGTATCGACTTCGATGAGATCTGCTCTGACGTCAAATATGCCGGTCGCGGAGAAAGAAAACGACATAACGGCT
This sequence comes from uncultured Clostridia bacterium, assembly GCA_959605945.1. Classification (GTDB taxonomy): domain Bacteria; phylum Bacillota; class Clostridia; order Christensenellales; family Borkfalkiaceae; genus UBA1259. Next base: position 13,920 of record CAUHGY010000014.1, read on the forward strand.
ATTGCCGCAAGTACAACGGCAAGTGCAATTTTGGAAAATCTTCTTAAAGTGAAATTTTTCATATTACTCCTTGATACCCCCCATAGATATATTACCCATGAGTTTTTCTTTGAAAATAACAAATAAAAGCACTACCGGCAACGCCAGAATCATCAACGCGGCAATTGTTTTCGGCACTTCGCCGCCTACGAGACTGGGCGTGCTTGTTATATGGAATATAGCAAACGCTATAGTGGGTTTGGTCGGCAGATAAAGCATCGGCGTCATATAGTCGTTCCACTGCGCCACAAAAACCAGTATAAACACCGTGCTTATCATTTTGCTTACAAGCGGCAGTATAATGGATACCAGAATGCGGAACTGCGATGCTCCGTCGATTTCGGCAGCTTCCGAGTATGCCGAAGAAAGTCCCGAAAAGCTTGCGTAAAACACTAAAAAATACGCGCCGCCGAAAGACGCTCCCATAAGCCACATGCCCGCAAACTCGTCATACAGACAAAGCTGACGCAAAAGCGTTATCATGGCGGGCGTCGTTCCGAAAAGCGGAAGCGTCATGGTGACAAGCACCATGGCGTAAATTAATTTGCTGAATTTATATTTATAGTTGCAGCAAAGATACGCCACCACGCAGGGAACTATCGTCGAGAGAAGGCTGGTCACGCCCACGCACAGAATTGTGTTTAAGACGGACGTAAGCAAAGTCACTTCGCTTCTCCGGTCCACCCTTTCGAGCACGAAAATTCCCCTGTAAAAGGTGGTCTTCATAGTGAGTTCGAATTCGTTGAAAATATAAGCATAATTGGAATACCAATGGTTCTGCCCTTCTATATTGGAATTCGCCCAATACGAAAAATCGGGGAAACCCACGGGGTCGAGGCGGAAGTTGTTGTAGTGCTTGACCGAAGTCATCAATCCCCAGAAAAGCGGATACAGTATCGACAGAACGTACGCGATGAGAAGAACGAATAATATTATCGCGATAATGCTTATTTTTTGCTTTCTGCGCTCTTTCATAAATCGTCCCTCCCGTCAGTCGGCACTCGGCCCGTATTTTTCAAGCAGTTTTCTCACGACGAGTATCACCGGGAAAACGACGACGGTTATCATAAGCCCGAACGCGGAAATCTGCGGGTAAGTTAAGAACGTGGTCACGCCGTTGTATTTGCCGACGAGATCCGATTCCAAGGACTGCACGTAGAGATAATACCCCACCGTTCTGATCGACGTGTCGCGGTCCTGAAAGAAAGTGTAAAGGTTGAGCTGATTGGAGAAGATGCCCGCGATACCCGTTATCAGGAAAGTAACGAACGTCGGAAAAATCATGGGCATGGTTATCAGCATAAATTCCTTGAATCCGGTAGCTCCGTCAAGCTGAGCCGATTCAACGACGGAATCGTTGATGCCGCTCATAGCGCCGCTGTAAATGAGAACATTTGAACCGAACGAAACCCACACCGAATAAAAGAGTATGGTGCCGAGCTTGGTGTCGGGGTTGTCCAGCAACCCCGGCACCCCTGACACAGCGGTATAAACATTGTTTGCAATATACTTGAAAAGTATTACCAGCACAACCGAAGACAGCAGCTGCGGCATAAATAGCATGGTCTTGAAAAATCCCGCCATAAAATATTTCTTATAAAGATAATAAGAAAACAACAGCGCGAGCGGCGTGCTTATGAAAAGACTGACAAGATACGCGAGTATCGAGGTCCATACCATATGCGAAGTGTCGTTTTTCAACACGTCGAAAACCGCTCTGAAATTTTCGATCAGCCCGAACTCGACGATATAGCTCATATTGTCGGGCGCGAGCGTATATTTCTGAAACGCCTGCAGAATAAAGCTGAAATTGACGTACACGTAGAATATGGCGAACTGCAACACGGGCAGCGCGATCATCAGCGTGTAGAATATAAGCCGTTTCTGCGCTCTGTTAAGCGTCTTTTCGCGGCGGATGCTTTTTGTCATAATTTTTCAATATCCCCTGTAACTTCTATTTGGTGTAACCGATTCCGTTATAGTCGCCTACTTCGCCCGTGCCCTTATAGTAAGAAGCCCATTGATTCTTGAGGACCATCTGCGTCTCGAAGCATTCTTTGGCGGTTTTTCCGTAATCTCTCATACTGGTAAAGCATGAAAGCTGATCGGGCATTTTGAAGGCGCCGCAGGTGTAGCCGCGTCTGAGAAGCCCCTCGTTGGCTTTGGCGGTGGCATTGGTGCCGCTTATCGTCCTGACGACGTTGGTGTCGGGGTCGTTTATTATGCTCCACAAAGAAACATAGAAACCTTCGAACAATTCCTCATGTTCGGGCTGGATCTTATAATCCATGTTGATGGGCAGCCCCTGTTCCACCGTGCGGTAAGAAAGCTGATAATCGGTATACATGAATTTGATGAAATCTTTGACCACTGCGAGCATTTCGGGGTCGTTTTCGATATTCTTATTCACTGCGAGATAAGATGATTCGGTAACCAGCACGGACGGAGCTTCGCCCTCCCCTTCGGTAACGCTTTCAGAGACGTTCACCGGGAAAGGCATAAGAGCCACTTCGCGCTCTTCGACGTCGGGATAGTCAGTGTAGAAATATTCAAGCCTGTTATAGTTTTTGGCTTCGGCCCACCAATAGGTGAACTCAACCATCATACCTATGGATTCATTAGTGCCGTAGCCGCTGTAAATAAAGTCTGCCTCGGCATCGATGTTGGATTTGTTGCCGTCGTCTGTGCCGCTGTACCACCAGCCTTTTTCGAGAGTGAGTTCCACAAAAGCTTCGGCGTAATATTTAGCCGACGACCAGGTCGTATAATAACCCGTTTCTTCAGTAATGGGTACCGTCTGCACTATGGGCTTTTTGATTCCCGGAACGCCGGGGAAAAGATTTTCATCCGTCCAGCCGGTGATTATCTCATATGACTCGCCTTCCAGATTATACATGGCGTTGGCTTCAGATCCCTGCAGCGAAGTCATCAGCGCGCACATAAGCGCGTTGCACACGTCGCGGTAAGCTCCGGCAAGGCAGAAAGGACTGGTGGAGAAATAACTCTTCATCAAGTCGCAAAGCGCCGCAAGTTCATAAAGGGACGAAGGCAATCCGTCGTCATCGGTACCGTACTCTCCGTCGGGTCCGCAGGACTTGCTGGCGTTATCGCCGATGTTAATCAGCGTATAAGTCTGATTCATGACGGTGCTGCGACGCTCTCTGCCTTCAGCGCCGGGCTTTGCAAAGTACAGACCATTTTCGTCGAAAAGGTGTTTGTCGTAAGCCAGAAGAGCATGATACTCCTCTGTGGGCAATGCATAATAACTGCCGTTGACCTGATAATAATGTTTCATGTCGTCGGGGATCTTGTCCTCTATCGTCACCGTTTCTCCGTCGATGGTTTCGAGATCTTCGCGGACGATATCGGTCAGATCCAGATAACTCGACGCATAAGTTGCAGGCGAGCCCACTGCGCCGTTCAGATAGATCGCGTTACCGTCTGTGGAAATATCGCTGCGGTCGGATACAAGATCGTTAATTTCCACATTGACGCCCGTTTTACCGTCTGCATAAGACTTTTTGGCATACATTTCTTCAAATCTCTTGGCGAGATTTTCTTCCCATGGGCCGCCCTGGCCCATGCCGATGGTGGAAATATTAAGCTGTGTCACGTTTCCGCCGCCACCGCCGCCGCAGCCGACTGCAGCAACTAAAGTAAACGACAGTAACGCCGTCAAAAACAAGCTGATGATTTTTTTCATATACTACTCCTTTTGCGTTTATTCAAAAATCAGGACTGTAAATCCGTGATTTTTGTAATTTTTTCATAAATAAATCTAAAAAAAGCAAAGTAACCCTTCCCCGAAGGAATTCGAACAAACTTCCTTCGGAGGAGAGTATTGAATTTAAAAACTGCCGTCTTTTTTTATCATATGCATACCAAAATAATAACTTACTAAGGCCCTTTTGTCCATTGTATAATTTTCAGGATGCATTGCAGTTTCTGCTTTTTGTATTAGTCCCGCGTTTTTCCCGCTTTATACATCACCGTCCAGCGCAATTTCTGCGTTCCCAAAGGATACAGCTTGATCCTTTCGATTTTATCGGACGGTTTGCCTTTGATCAGATACTCGGGCGTAAACGTAAAATTACCTTCGCATTCGTCGAATACCGTATTCTCGTGATTGATTCCCACCTTGATTTTTGTCTCTCTCACCAAATCGAGTTCAGGCAGAAGCTGTGCGTTTATTTCAATATACGGAAGAGCCTGCACGCCGTCATAATGGCTGCCGCTTCCCGCATGATACACCGCCCCGGCGTTTTCCGACGCCGCATACCGCCATTCAAAACGGGCGTAAGCGTTATACGCGGGAAAGTCTTTCGTGCTGCATTCGTCGTCTTTGTCGACCTGCCAGTCGATCTCTCCGCCGAGCGAATAAACCAACGGCCCTTTTCTGAAAAACACGCCGTCGTCCGCGGGGACTTCTTCAAGCGGGTTCTCGAAACGGAGTTCTATCTTGGTTTTATCCGAAACTTTAACCGAAATATATCCGCCGTCCGCTTCCGCCGGCTGTTTTACTCCGTCGACATAAAGCTCAACGCTCTCGCACCAGCCGGGTTTTCTGAATTTCAAAACGACGGGCTTTTTCGGCTCCGCTTCAAAAACAGCTGTGTCGCCGAAAGGATAGTTCGTAGTCTCTTTTATCACGGCGTTTTTGCCGTTAAAACGGCTTGCGCCGTAAAGATTGCACGTTATGCTTTCATCGTCTTCGGCCCACATCTCGCATACGTAATTGGGCATGAACCTGTTCACGTTGCCCGTGCAGCAGCAGTCGTTCGGAAAAGGACTGGGACGATATGCCATCCAGCTGCCCCCGGCGTATCCGCCTTTGCAGAAAATGTTGCTGTTCGAATACCTGTCCGCTATGACCTGATTTGCGTAAGACCAATATTGCAGCGCACGGAAATCGTCGGTTATGGCGCCGAGCCCCGCGTTGAAAATACACCGTTCGGCATAATCGTAATATTTTGTATTCCCCGTCGCCCGGGCAACAATATAAAGCGCTCTTGTAAAATCCGTAACGTCGCAGGTCTCGCTGCTTTCCCAATAATGGTTGCTGCGCACGCATTCGTTGCTGCAAAGACAGCCGTTGGGAAGCATGAAAAGCTTTTCAATCTTGTCGAAAGCCGCTACGGAAACGTCCAGATAGCTTTTCTTGCCGGTATAAATATAAAACAGTGCGCCCAGTTTGAAATATTCGCAGTACGTAACACCGTGCAAAAAAGGCTTCTTATCCGACAAAGCAACTTTGTCGCAGGCATCGTCGTCGCAAAGCTCGTTATATTTTTTGTAATTGCTTTCGGCAAGATCCAGAAGTCTTTCGTCTTTCGTGATGCCGTATAAATATAGCATTATTTCTACATTTAAAACGTCGCGCTTGAAAGAATAATCGTACGGACAGCCGAGATAATGCTTTTTCAGCGCGTCAAGAATCCTTCCGTCGCGGTTATATTCGTAAAGCGCGAGACATGCGCGGAAAAACACAACATGAGGCCATCTGTTGGCTTGGTTGCGCTTTGCGTCGGGATTTCTGAAAGCTTCGGGCCCCGAATATCCGATATAGTCGGGATATTTGAGATATGCCGGTCCCAGATAGCCGTCTGCGTCCGCATTTTCAATGGTTTTGTAAATTATATCGGATGCCCGCTTTAACCCCGCTTCGTCACCGAGAAGCGCCGAACAGCGGATAAGCCCGTCCAGCCAGTACGCCGTCTGCTCGTAAGGGTGCCAGGACCCGTCCTTTCCCACTGTATCGGTTCCCCAATACGTCCGATTGAAAGGCTGTCCGACGTTTTCTATATGTCCCGTAAGCCCGCTCATCTGTCTGTCAAGAAACTCTTTCAGCCAACCGTCTGCAGCAATTTTCATGTTGTTCTCCTCAATAGTTTTTTAATTTAGTAAATACGCTTCCGTTTATAACTCCGCGAAAGTGATCTGCACGGCGTTCATGCGTCTCGAAGCGTCGATATCGTTATAATACATTTTGCCGTCGTCGCTGCCCATGACCGCAAAACGCGAGTCGTCGTAAAGCAGCTTTTCGGCGTCCGTCACATTCCCTTCAAGCACTTTCACGCCCGAAGCGACAAACTTTTTGCCCTGAGCGTAATATCTGAAATGCTGGGGATAAAAAGGCCCTTCGCCGTAAGAATAAAATTTAACGTATTCGAGTTCTTTGTCGGGTACGGCTATTCTTACGCACATAATTCCCGAATATTCGAACAGACTTTCAAGCGGCTTGATGCTCCCCGAAAAAATTTCTTTTTCTTCTTCTCCGCGGCATTTGACAACGATTTTGTTTTTAACGGTGTTGTAGAATTCGGGACCGGTGTAGTTTATGAACAGAACGCCTTTCTTTTCGTTGCGCTTCAGGCCTTCGATAATGCCGCGCAGCTTTTCCGCCCTGAACGAGAATTTTTTTTCAAAGCAGTCGTCGCGGCACGCAATGCCTTGACGGTACTTCGCCCACAGCACCCTGCCGTTCTGCCTTATCTCTTCGTATCCTGCGGCTATTTCTTCCGCTTCGCCGACAAGCGAAGGCAGGTTCATGACTTTGCCGTCGTAATTGTCGAATATTTTTTCCGAAAGTTTGCAAAGCCTTGTGTTCATATAAACTTCGAGTATAAAATCGTATATATCGGTGACGATATCTTTTGCAAGCCCGTTTGCCCTGCTTACTCCCTCGCGGAGCTTTTCGAGCGCGAGGGCAAGAGTATTTCTGTAATATGAAAGAACAATGGTGTCGTTGATGCCGTAATTAAGCGGGTCGAAATTCGGGAACACTTCTATGATATTCAAAGCCAAAACGAGCCTTGCCGTTTCTCTGTCGCCCCCGAACAGCTCCGAAAAGACCGCCAACCGATCTTCTTCGCTCTTAATTCTGCCGTTCCACAGCGCCCCCGCGTAGGCGATGAAGGGATAAGCGCCCTCGTAAAAAGAGTCGCTTCTGCACCAGACGGTGGTTATTGCTCCGAAAGGATTGTGTTTTGCCGCGTAGTTCGTAAACGTATCCACGTTATAGACGGACGAAGCTCTGTGCGCATAGACCGCCATCACATATTTAAATCCCAGTCTGTCGTAATAAGCATACCAGTCTTTTTTTATGCGGTTTACCCAATGGCCGTTGGGTTCGTCGCTCATGAACACATAGTGCCATGACAATAAAATTATGTTGCGGGGCAGTTTTTCCACGATGTCGGCATATTCAAACCAGTCGTCCCACATGAGCATCGTCTTGCCCAAAGAATTGATAAGATCGTTAGTGCGCAGAACATGTTCAAGAAACATTCCGTCCTTCGTTTCGCCGGCTGCAAGTTTCTTTTTGCAGTCGTCGCACAGCGCCAGATCAAACTGCTCGTCAAACCCCATATTGACGTATTTGCTGTATTTGAATATGCTCACAACGTCTTTTATGTATTTATCTATAAAAGGATAAAACTCGTCTTTCTTGCAAAGACACGCCGTGCCCGAAAGCCCGCCGAATCTTCCTTTGCCTTCGGAAAAATGTTTAAGCTCGTCGTATTTGAAAAACTTTTCCAGATACGAAAGGTTTTGCAGATAAGGAATAAGTTCCAGCCCTATGCCGTGCGCATATTCCACTATTTCCGCCATTTCGCGCACGGAATAAGATTCTTCGTCCTTGAAAAATGCGGTATCTTCGGTTTTGACGATGTTTTCGAGATAGATCATCACCGTATCATAGCCGCATTTCAGCGCAAACTCGAAATAATGCTTTATATAATCGAAATTTTCCTTCTGTCTTGCCAGGTCAAGCTGCAGACACTTCATTTTAAGTTCCATAAAATACTTCCTATTTAAGTTTTGAAAATGTTATCTTTATTTCGTGCAATTCCCGCGAAAGATCCAGATCGTTTGCGTGATCTATGCCGCTTTCGTAACCCATTTCGGCAAAACGGGTGTCGTCCGCAAGCACTTTTTCCGCGTTCACTATGTGCCCGCTTATTTTCTCCACCCCCGACGCCGTATATTTTTCGCCGCAGGTATAATACCTGAAATTCTGCGGATAAAAAGCGCCTTCGCCGTAAGAACCGAATTTAATATACTCTATCGGTTCGTCTTTGACGGCAATTCTCACTCCGAAAGTGCCTCCCACTTCCAGAAGCGCCTCGCTCGGCTTTAAAAAGCCCTTGAAAACCAACTCCTCCTGCCCGCCGCGGTATTTGACCTTGACGGTGTTGCGAACGGTGTTGTAGGTTTCCACGCACATGAAGTTGATAAACAGAACGCCTTTTTTCTCGTTTTTCAAAAGTCCGCTCTTTATTGCGGCAAGGCTCTCGGCGCGATCGTCGAACTTCTTTTCGAAAGTATTGTCGCGGCTCTTTATTCCCTTGCGGTATTTTGCCCACAGTGCCCTGCCGTTTTGCCTTATCTCTTCGTATCCTGCGGCTATGCGGTCGGCTTCGCCGACAAGCGAAGGCAGATCCATGACCTTGCCGTCGTAATTGTCGAACACTCTTTCGGAAAGTTTGCAAAGACTTGCGTTGAGATAAATTTCCAATATGTAATCGTACGCGTCGGTGGCGATGTCTTTTGCCAGCCCTTCGAGCGCGGGAATATGCGCCCTGAACGTTTTCAGCGCCCTTTCAAGCACCGATCTGTATCCGTGCAGGACCAAAGAATCGTTGACGCCGTAATTAAGCGGGTCGAAATCGGGCGTAACGTCGACTATGTCGAGCGAAAAAAGCAGTTCCGCCAATTCGTAGTCGCCGCCGAGAAGGTCGGCATAAATTTTAATGCCGTCTTCTTTCGTCTTAGCACGTCCGCTCCAACGCGCGGCCGCATACGCCATGAACGGGAAAGCCCCTTCGTAAAAAGAATCGTTCCTGCACCAGGCCGTCGCCATATAGCCGAGCGGATCGTGTTTATCTATATAGTTGGTGAACGTTTCGATGTTAAACGGCGATGAACAGCGGTGCGAATAGAACATGCAGAGATATTCAAACCCTAACTCGTCGTAATAAGACAGCCAGTCCTTTTTTATCCTGTTCGTCCAGTGTCCGTTGGGTTCGTCGCTCATGAACACGTAATGCCAGGGATTCATGATTATATCTCTCGGCAGCTTATCGACGATGTTGCTGTATTCAAACCAATCGTCGCCGATCATCATGATTTTTCCGCAGCTCTTTATCAGATCGTTGGTATGGATGATGTGTTCCAAAAACATGGAGTCTTTCGTTTCGCCGTTTTTCAACCGCTCCTTGCACTTATCGCACAGCGCAAAGTCAAACTGTTCGTCCATGTTCATCTCGACGTATTTGCTGTTCGGGAACAGTTCGATGACTTCTTTAAGATATTTATCTATAAACGGATACCAATCGGGATTGGAAAGACACGCCGAGTCCGCCACTGCATCGGGAGCTTTCCCCTCCGGCCAGCGCATGGTCCCTTCGGAAAAATGCTTGAACTGTTCGTGTTCGAAAAATCCGCCCATATAAGACAGGTTATGCAGAGACGGTATGACCTGAAGCCCTGCGCCTTCGGCATAACCGACTATTTCCCTTATTTCGTCCTTGGAATAGGTTTTATCCTTGTCGAAAAATTCGTTCTGCGAAGTTCTTACGATGTGCTGAAGGTATATCAGAACATAGTTGTACCCCCAGGAACTGACCTTTTCGAAATACGATTTTATGTATTCCATGTTCTCTTTCTGCCGCGCCAAGTCTATCTGAGCACAGATGATTTTTTCACTCATTTACATCACCATTTAACACCTTTTTCACTTTTATAAATTTATTTTTACGCCCTTTTCCGAAGATTCGTATATCGCAAGAATGAGCTTTACGGTCTTCGCCGCGTCCTCGCATGTATAATCCAGGTTTTCCGTGCCGAGTACAGTGTTGACTATATTGCCGAACTGCCGACGGTGCCCTTCAAAAGAAAACGCATTCGGATCTTTGAAATTTTCCGCATCGTTTTCCGATATTTCCAGCCCCGTATCTTCGGCGTCTACCCTTACGACGGCATCTTCTTCCATGGCTACGCTGCCTTTATCGCCGCAAATCTCCATGCGCCGCGGATATCCCGGGACTACGGAGGTGGCGCCTTCGATGACGCCGAGCGCACCGCTTTCGAATTCTATCGCCGCCACGGCGGTATCTTCCACTTCTATGTCGTGAACAAGCGTGGAAACCTTTGCCGAAACGCTTTTGACGTCGCCCGCAACGTATCTTAAAATATCGATGCCGTGTATGCCCTGGTTCATAAGCGCACCGCCGCCGTCCATGGCTTTGGTGCCCCTCCAGCTGCCCGCATAATATTCTTTAGATCTGTAAAATTTCATATATATGCTGCACAGCACGGGTTTTCCGAACTTACCGGCGTCCACCGCTTTTTTCAGTTTTCTGACGCTGTCTGAATATCTCAGCTGCGAAACGGGAGCGCAGATCTTTCCCGTAAGTTTTTCGGTTTCCAGAATCCTGTCGCAGTCTGCCGCCGTTATCGCGAGCGGCTTTTCCACCGTAACGTGTTTTCCGGCAAGCATCGAGTTCACAGCAAGATCGGCGTGAGTGCCGCTCGGAGTGCATATGGTGACCATATCGCAATCGGAAGCATAAACTTCTTCAATAGAGTGATATGCTTTGATGCCGTGTTTTTCGGCAAAAGCGTCGCACTGTTCTTTGATATTCCCGTAAACGCCGGTCACTTCTGCGGTTTCCAAAGCATTCAGCGCATTGAAATGAAATTCGGCAATCGCCCCGCAGCCGATTATAACCGCTTTGACTTTTTTATCAGGCTTTGACATAGTTGATGCTCCTTCCGTCATTCACTATGCTGTCTTTGATATTTTGATCTTTTTCGTATTTGAGCAGTTCGTCAAGATGTTTTGCAATCTTATGATAAGCTTCGGCATACTGCTCTACGTCTTTTTTGGTTGCGGTTTCGAATCTCGGCGCCGCCATGAACGTGGAGTTGGCAAGTTTCAGCGTAACGGGCATTTCGCCGAGCTTAAAGCGCTCGTCATACGCCTTGGTATTGAAGGGGAACGCATTCGCGAAAGGTCCTTCCTTGCTGTAAAGCGGGGATATGTGCAGTCTGCCGTACCCGCACGAACCGCAGACCACCCCTTCTTTTGCAAGAGCCAGAAGCAGCGTGGCAAGCTTTAAGTTGCCGAATTTTTCAGGCAGATACTCGGCGTAATGGTAAGCATAAACTTTTTCGGCGCCGTCGACTTCTTCCTGAAATTTCACGAAGTCTATATCCTGCAGCAGTTTTTCAAAATATCTCGCGTTTTCATTTCTTATTGCGTTATACTTATCCAACCGTTCGAGATTGGCGTCCGCAATAGCTGCCGCCAGCGGATTTATGCGGTGCTTATAGCCGAATCCCGTCAGCATGTATCTGCTGTATTCGGAATCCGCCCCGAGTTTCGCGCATCTTTCGTAATGTCCGTATGCCGTCGCCCTGTCGAAATACTCCTTGTTATCGGTCACCAGAATGCCGCCTTCGCCTGCGGGCAGTATCTTTGACCCCTGTAGCGAAAAACAACCTACATCGCCTATGCTTCCCGCTTTCCTTCCTTTATACAAAGCGCCGTGGGCGTGTGAACAGTCTTCCACGACTTTGAGATTGTGTTTTTTTGCAAGCGCCATTATGCCGTCCATATCGCAGGGATTGCCCCATACGTGTACCAAAACGATGGCTTTCGTTTTTTCGGTAATACATTTTTCTATGGTCTCCGCAGTCAGGTTGTAAGTTTTCTCGTCAACGTCGGCAAAAACCGGTACCGCGCCGACCGCCACCACCGGGCCGACCGTAGCCCAGAACGTATACGACGGAACAATTACTTCATCGCCCGCTCCGACGCCTACCGCAAAAAGTCCTGCCTGAATAGACGTGGTGCCGTTACAGACGCAGAGTCCGTATCTGACGCCGATATAATCCGAAAAATGTTTTTCAAACTCACCGACTACGGGCGACATCGAGATTTCGCCCCTGTCAAGCATACCTTTGATAGTTTCATACGCTTTATCGGGAACTATCTTTACCGAAAGCTGAGCCAAATCTTTTTCAACTGTTTTCTTTCCGCCTGAAATTGCTAATTCTGACATAATATTGACCTCTTTAAATTATTTTTCCTTTTAAAATGACGTTTTTCACATTGATGTTTTCATCAAACACGACAAAATCCGCGTCATAGCCGACGGAAATTTTGCCTTTGTTTTTCAGTTTCATTATTTTCGCGGGGACTTCGGTTATCATTTTAACAGCTTCAAAAAGCGGAATTCCGGCATTTTTACAAGTCCTCACAAGTATTTCGGCAGTCGCCACGCTGCCGGCAAAAGCGCTCCTGTCGGGAAGTTTCGCCACGCCGTCTTCTATGATGCATTTGACTCCCGTTCCCGATTTACCAGTATAGGCTTCTTTAAGCTCCGTGCCCGCCGCGCGTATGGCGTCGGTAATCAACGCCGCTTTTCCTTTGCCTTTATATTTATATACCAGCTGTATAAGTTCTTCGGGCAGATGTTTTCCGTCGGCTATTATCTCCACGTCGATGTCGTCGTAAAGATAAGCGGCCTCCGTTACCCCCGCTATTCTGAAACCGTGTTCTCTTTTTATTGTCGAAGTGCATGAATAAAGATGCGTTATCAGCCTGCATCCTTTTAAAGCCGCTTCGCGCATCTGTCTTATCGTCGCATCGGTATGCCCTGCCGCCGCCACTATGCCGTGAGCGTTCAGCGCATTCAGAAAAGCAAAGTCCGTGTCGAGCTCGGGGGCATAATCCCAGCGCGCAATATCGAAATCGGACATGATTTTCAAATATTCTTTGCTGTCCGGACTTTTAAGTTCATTGCCGTTCTGCGCGCCCGTCTGCCGCGGCGAAAAATACGGACCTTCGAGATGCGGCGGCATCAGGTTTTCCGCTTTTTCACGTGCCGAACCGATTGTTTTCAGCGCCGCGACCGTTTCTTTGAATTCCGAGGACGTCACCGTGGGGAAAAGCGACGTCGTGCCGTGTTCAAGATGCGTGCGGGCGGCAGTTAATACGGCAGACTCGCTGCCGTCGTTGAAATCTGCTCCGCCGCCGCCGTGACAATGCATATCGATAAACCCCGCCGTAACGTAATTTCCGCCGGCATCTATGCAGGCGTCGTACGCAAGTTTTTCCGTCGTCACGCAATTAATTTTTCCGTCTGCGATATATACGTCGGTTTCGACAAATCCCGCGTCCGTCGCAACCAGTCCGTTTTTTATTTTAGTTACCATTTTTTCCGACCGCTTATGTATTATTTTTCGGTATTATCTTTCACTCGGGCAGATCCCAGAAATCTTCCGTGTCCAAAGGCACTTTCCTGTGATCGAGAGGAACGAGTCTGAGCGCGTTTTTATAATATATTCTGTCCGTAACGTCTTTGCCGAGCTCCAGAGAATTGATAAATTCCTGATGAGAATTGTCGAAACAGTCTCTGCCGTATAATATCCTGTCGCAATAATCGGTCATGAACGATTTCGTGAAAGCAGGGTCTTTGCGCAAAGCAGCAAGCCCTGAACCTGCGGACATATCGCAGTAAAGATTTTTATATTTATCGAGCAAGCCGATTAATTTGCCGCGCATATAGGAACAGTCGTCTTTTGCCGCGTTGGGATTTTCAACCAGATAGTTATTCCAGAATGCCGGAGCATGCCCCAGAAAATCGGTATCAGGGCACAGTTTTAATACCCTTTCCAACGCATCTATATCGCCGCCGTACCAATACGTGGCGCGAGGAAGCGTGTTCCCTTTGAAGTAAGGATAAACCGCCGGCTCTTCGAGATGCAAAGTGACAGGCATGCCGTTTTCCCCCGCATAGCGGAACAGTTCCACGGCGTCGTAATTGTCTATCATCATTCTGAACTTGAACTCTCCCACGATTTTAACGTCGTAAAAGCCCATGGCGCTTTTAAGCCTGTTCAGACAATTGGGAAGCCGCGGATCGGGCGCGAAGCCGAGCACAAACCTGCTGCGGTTTTTTTCATAGTATTTTATGCAGTTTTCAAACGGCATGTCCACATCCTGCACGCCGAAAGAAGGGCCCGCTCTCATCTCCGGCATAAATATTTCTCCGGACGGCCTTTCGCACGACAGAAGCCAGCAGACGTCTATGTTGTTGCGGTCCATGTTTTCAATTGTCTTGTCGTATGTTCTCCACAGCCAGTCAGCATGATTATGCGCGTCTATGATCATTGTCAATCTCCTTATAACAGTTTATTTTATTTTATCACACGGTAAAAAATTGTAAACAGTAAATACTGCTTGGCACATTGCAAATAATGCATTTTATAAAATACAGGCGGCAGAGAAAAATTCTTACGGCAGTAAAACGGTCTCCGCGGTTTTTCCATTTCGAAAAGCTGAATGAGAAACTCTGATTTGACATGGTCCTTATCGGGTTTGTCCGCACCTGCAAAACCTGCAAATATCAGAGATCCGTAAACTCTCTGCGCACGGCGTCGGAAACAGTGCGGAAAAAACAGCATCCGAAGAGAAGCCCGTTTCCGCAAAGCATACGTAAATTGTAAAATCTCTTCCTGCCGAACCGCGTTATCCCCTGCCGACGGAACGGTAAATTAACCGCAACGAAAAAGTCGCTTTGTTGTTTTTACAAATAAGTTAAATTTCTGATAATTTTATAAAAAGACAAATTTTCTTGAATTATTTCCGTAAACTTAACAATTGAGGGAAAAATCATGAATGATCTTATAAAAATAAAAAATGCCAAAACCCGCTCCGTTTCGGCAGAAAACTTTACCGGCGGAAAAGGCAAAGGCGGCATGGCGACTGACGGAGTCGGCAAAACAGCGGCTGAAGAACTGGGCATCGGCTGGAAAATATCTCCTGCCGTAATCATTAAAAGTAAAAGCGAATATATTATCGCCGATATCGCCGGTGAAGGAAGCATACGGCATATGTGGATGACGTGCACTCCGGATAAATGGCGTTCGCTGCTGATTAAAATTTATTGGGACGATTGCAAACATCCTTCGGTTTACGTTCCTTTGGGTGATTTTTTTTGCAACGGCTGGTGCGAACGCGTCAACGTAAATTCCTTGCCCGTCGCCGTAAATCCGGCGGGCGGATTCAACAGCTATTGGCAGATGCCGTTCAAAAAACACGCTAAGATCGTCGTTGAAAATATCGGTACGGCAGACGTTTTATTCTTTTTTACGGTAAACTACGTTCTTGAAGACCTGGGAGAAAATATAGCGTATTTTCACAGTCAGTGGAAAAGAAACAAACGGCTCGGTTACAAAGAAAATTATATAATTGCCGACAATATCAAAGGCAAAGGTCATTATGTAGGCACATACCTGGCCTGGCAGGCAAACAGCAACGGCTGGTGGGGCGAAGGCGAAGTTAAATTTTTTCTGGACGGGGATAAAGAATTTCCCACAATCTGCGGAACAGGCACTGAAGACTATTTCGGCGGCGCGTGGAATTTCGAGCAGCCGCAAGGGCAATACTGTCCTTTCTCTGCCCCGTATTCCGGACTTCCGCAGATAATCAAACCCGACGGTTTGTATAAAGCAAATACAAGATTCGGCATGTACCGGTGGCACATTGCCGATCCGATATATTTTGACAGCGACATCAAAGTCACCGTTCAGGCTTTGGGCATGAAAAAAAACGGCAGATATCTCCCTTTGCAGGACGATATAGCTTCGGTAGCAGTATGGTATCAAAATGTACCGGCTGACGCGGCAGTTGTTTTTCCGGCGGATATTTATGAAGTGAATTGATTATATATTTTTCAGTTAGTACTTTAATGATTTAATAAAACTTTAATTATTTGATTTTTAAATACACTATCGCCGCGGACAAAATTTGTCCGCGGCGATAAAATGATTTTACTTTCAGACTAAACTGTCCATTACATCTTACAAATTGCTGTTTCTGCAAGATATGCCGTTTCTGAAAGTATTCTCAGGAACATTATTCTCGCCCGAAAGGGCTTTATTCGGAATCGCATGCTTGCTTCTGCCTATTATATTATATCTGCATATATTTTGCGCCTGTTTTATACGGACGTTCGGTAAATTTCAATCCTCTATGACTATTCCGAAACCGTTCAGAAGAGTTAAAACGTCGGGATAAGAAAATTTTGCGCCTTTTATGCGATTGTTTGTCGGATCGATATTATAACCGTTCGCCTTGCGGAAATCGCATTTTCTTAAATCGCACCCGAAAAATTCTGTATTATTTAAGTCGCAGCTATACAAATTGCTTTCGCTTAAATTACAATTTTCAAAGACGGAATCTAAAACGCCCGTTCGCATGAAATCGAACTTTTTTAAATTCATATTATTAAAATCGTTATATTTCAGAAAACACTTATCCAGCTTTTGTACGGGAAAAGAAATTATCCCCGCCCGCAAATCTTCCCAACGGATTCCTATAAGGTCGCATTCTGTAAAAGCCGAAAAAGACATAACCGTATCTTTAAATTGCGGATTTACGACCGAACATTGCGTAAATTTACAACTTTTAAAAGCACAGCCGATAAAAACGCAGTCTGTAAATCTGCATTTTTCAAATGTGCAGTCTGTAAACTCGCAATTACCGATATTGACGTTTTCTCTGGTTATAGCGCTGAATTTTTTATCGGAAAAAGTTTGCATTTTGCCTCTCCGGATTTTATTGTACCATAATGCGCCCCGGCAGCAAAACGAATGATCGCGTACAAAATATTATTTTATGAAAATTAAATTTTTGCCGTGATTTTCTCAATACGCTTGATACTTTTCAAACACTGCGCTTGAACGCCGGCACAGAAGATTTTTTTCAGTAAATGCGATTCCGCATTAAGGCACGCCGTTAACCGCCCTTTTCAAGATTCTGCCGCCAAACGCACGCTTTATAGAGACATATTTGCCCTTGCGTTTTTTACTCCTTCTCCCATATTATTTTTTGTAACATGAATGCAACCTCCTCTACATTCTTGACATTATATAAAGAATAAGAGGTATCTTTGGTCGTTATTTTCAATGTTCCGCTTTTCACAACTATTCGCCCGCTCCGTGTTTTTCGATAATTGACAGTTATCATATCGGCCGCATCGATTTTATTCCATTTTTCTTTGGCATATATCCACAAAGAACCGTCAGATAACTTTATTAAACAATTCGGCTTTTTTAATTCGTAGCAAAAACCTCCCATAAAAACTATTACCATAACAACAGAAATAAGGAAATAAACAATCCATCCGTTTGGTTTTACGGTAACGGATAAAAATGAAAAGAGAGCGAATAGAATTGTTCCTAAAATCAGCATTATGATTGATGATTTTGATCTAAAAGCAATTTCTTTCATAACAGTTAATTTTCCAATTTAATTAATTATAAATGTTACTAAAAATATTAACTATCATATTAAGGTTAGATGTATGTAAAATTTGTGTAAATATATAAATTTGAAAAAAGGACTGTTTCAGAAAATTATACAGCAAAAGAGGAAATTCGCCGCGCGGCAGACTTTAATTCATTGTCATTTCCTGTTCGGTAAAAATTTTTTATAAAGTGCCTGACCGATACAATACTTCGTTTTATGATGAATTACACTCAGAGAGGTATGTGTGGATATACAGTTAAACCGCGGGCTTTCGGATGTATGCGTGCTTGCGGCAAATACAGCATTGAAACGGATTTCGGAGGTATAAATATCGAATTTGCCTAAATTTATTAAGCAATGCTCAAAGGCATTATATAAAAAACCATATAGTTTATAGAAAACTTTATCGCCCTGACCCGCGCAAAAAATGCACGGGGTCAGGGCGGTTTAAGTAACATAAGGATTATAAGATATAATAGTTAAACTTAAAGAAAATGATGCGAGAAAAAACTTATTTAATAAAAAATATTGCGCCGAAGTAGCGCAATAAATATTTTACGACACAAAAAAGCCGAACAGATCCGGCCTTAGGCGAAACGGCATAAATTTCAAAGATTACCCAAAACAGAACTTGCAGTATAAAAAAAGGGCTGCGCACTCATTTAAGCGCCAACAGCCGTCTGACCGCAAAAAAGTTTATCCGAAAAAAGACATAATATTTTTGCTTTGCCGATTCCGCCTGCAAAATATTTTTTTATCTAATCTGTCCCGGACTCTGTTAAACACATCCGCAGGAACAATTTGCGGTAACATATTATCACAATGCCGGTTGCCGAAATTAAAAGTATCGGTGTATTTTTTTATTAATCATCCGGGAAAATATAATCCATTTTTTAACATTTTATAAAATTTTAGTTATTCGGCAACTAAAAATAACGTTCAGCCACCAAATTTGCGAACCGAACTACGGTTCGCAAGTTTTTTTATTTCCTGAAACAATAATTAATACCTTCCGACGATTTTTATATCTGTAAATTATGCAAAGAAAGCGAGAAAGCGACCGCCGCAACGGGCGGAAATATGACGGAATATATGGCGCCTTATGGTATGAATGACGGCAGGCAGAATTCGGACAGTTATAATATATTGCGCGTTGTACGAAATGTCAAAATCAAAGGCTGATCAAACATTATATTTTTCAGCGATGATGAAATTAAGGTTATGAGATTTGGAGTTACTCCAGCCTTGAATGATTTCAAGAGTTTCCGCGAAA